>JAGCXO010000038.1 GCA_017961285.1 Alphaproteobacteria bacterium
ACAATTTCTGCCGCAATATTTGATGTATCAAAATATTTCGAGTGACATACTTTTTGATTTTCATTGATTAAATTGTCTATAAGAGAAAGGACATATTCGGCATTATCAGCATAGGGAGCTGTGCCGTATATCATATTGTTTTTGTCGCTATACAAAGCCCAACTGTCATCACTGACAAAGTCGGAATCTGCTACTACAACAACTGCGGCTTTTGGGCTGGAGACATATATAAACGGAGGAATACTTTCTTGTTGTTCGGTATTATCATAATATCCTTCGGTATAAGACGAAAAGAATTCTCCACTCGCCTTTACAATCAAATTATAAGTTTTATCTTTTGTGTTATAATGTTCAATCGCCATTTTTTTGCTTGAATAGCGTAAACTTTCCGATTTTATTTCGCCTCCGTCTGCCGGAGTTTGCAACATAACTTCATAATTTACGTTTTCCTGAGGGATAATCTCAAGCGAGCCGGCGGTGCGGAAGTGTAGTTTTTCCATACCGTTGCCAGAAACAAAAAACCACAAAGGATATTGTATCCCATCGGCAATTTTCAGGGACTTTGAATAGCTGCCGATAACTTTTGTGTGATCATATTCTATTCCCCATCGTCTGAGTAAATGGCTGATATTCGTATCGCTGTGAGGAGGATAGCCTTTATAAAAATGGTCTATTTCCGAATAGGGATCTACAAATATTAAAAGTTTACCTCCGCCCATTACGTATTGATCAAGAACGTAGAGAAAGCGAGGAGGAAGTTTTCTGGGGTTATATAAAACCATAACTTTAACATTTGTCGGGATATAGTTTGATGTAAGAGGGATATCAAGCAACTTGTAGTGTTGCGCCATTTGATCAATCAATGTCCAGCTTTTTTCGCGTTTTTCCAATGAAAAAATTTGTGTTTCAGGAGATAAAAAGCCGACTATTTCTTTTTGCGGATTGATAAAATTGACCAATATGCGATTGATATCATTTTCAAAATACGGCCGGCGCTCAGGGATTATGGCCGGAATTATTGTGCTTTGTTCAGAATTAAAAACTTGCAAACCGAAATAGACATATTCATCTTCAAAAGGAATATTCAATATACCCGTTTCTTCGGCAATTTTAGCCTCGGCGCTATATGGTTTGACACGGATTATCTCAAATTTTATTAACGGATTTTGTTTTTGATATTGGCCGAGGATTGCCGTTATATAGGCCGCATAGTTATATATTTCACGGCTATATGAGGATAAATTCTCGGAGATATAAAGCTTGAAATTTATCGGCTTATTTATCGATTTTGCATTTTCTATTGAAACAGCGTCTAATGTATATAATCTTTCAGCTGAAAGGTCAAATGAGTTGCCCCCGAAAACCCTGCCAAGCGCCAAAACCGCGCATAACCAAACTAGAAAGGCGACAAAAAACAATATATATTTTTTGCTCATCTTGCCCTCCAATTTTCTACAACCAAAAAGTTATAAAATAAAAGCAAAAATGCCAAACTGATAAAATATATCAGACTATAAAAGTTCAATTGTCCGTTTAAGAAATTTTGATAATTGTTGCTGAAATTTAAGATCCCGTCAAAGTAGAAAGGCGCATTGTGCCAAAGCGAAGTTATTATATTGCCGAAACTGAAGTTGGTCCAAAGCACACCGCCCAACAAGCCCAACAGATATGCAACTGCCGGCGTTGCTACAAGTGAAGAAACTAGACAGCAGTATGCACTCAGTACCATTGAGGTTAGAAGCAAAGCTATATATGAGCAAAGTACACTGCCGTAATCTATGGGAATATATATTGCAGAAGTGATAAGTAAAGGTAGAGAAAATAATATCATTATCAAACTTATGCTAAAAACAGCGACAAATTTCGAAACTGTTAAGTTGAGGTTGCTCAAAGGGAAAGTCAGCAAATTTTCCACTGTTCCGCTACGTTTTTCATCAGCCCAACTACGCATGGCGATTGCAGGAATTATGATTGCCAAAATATTGGGTTGAAAAACAAAAAATGAGCTCATTGAAGAATTATAAGTTGTAAAAAAGTCTCCCCAGAAGAAAGCCATGACAGATGAAAGCAGACTATATACCACAAATATTATATAGGCGGTCTTATTGTTGAAAAAACTTACTAAATCGCGTTTATAAATTGCGGTTTGCATTTTAATCTCCTTCTTTGGTCAGCTGATAAAAAAGTTTTGATAATTCACCTTTAGGAGCCTCTTTTTTTAAGTTGGCAAAACTTGAATCTTTTATCAAGCGACCGTTATTGAGGATTATAACTCTTGATGAAAGAGCCTCGGTTTCTTCTAACAAATGTGTCGAAATGATGACCAAAGCTTTTTTGGCATAGTCTCTTAAAAATTTGCGCAGAACTATTTTTTGATTGGGATCCAAACCTTCTGTCGGCTCATCCAAAATCAAAATTTGCGGATTATGCAAAATGGCGGCACCAACTCCGACACGACGGCGAAAACCCTTTGACAAGGTTGACATTTTGTTGAACATAACTTCATCAAGACTTAATTTTTCTTGCAGATAAGTCATTCTTTCATCAAATATATCTTTTGGCATCTGATATATTTCTGCAATGAAACGCATATATTCCAAAACTGTCATTTCGGGATATAGAGGAGTGTTCTCGGGCATATAACCAACTTTGCTCAAGCACTGAACCAAATTTTCATTCAGCGGCAAATTATCAATGGTTATATTCCCCCTATCAATGGGCAGATATCCGCACATACAACGCATTAATGTGGTTTTTCCGGCTCCGTTAGGCCCTAGCAAAGTTATAATCTCGCCGGTTTTTGCCTTGAAACTGATGTCTTTGAGGACATTTTTTAAGTCAAAACTTTTGCTGAGATTACTAACTTCTATCATTGCCGCTCTACTCTGCTCCCATTGCATCTGACTGAGCATAAATGATTATCGGCTCTTTTTTGCCATCAATTACGTCTGCATCAAGAACTATCTCAGCGACATTTTTCTTGTCCGGAATATTATACATCAACTCAAGTAAGCGTTCTTCCATAATGGCACGCAGACCTCTGGCACCGCTTTTACGGCTGATGGCTTTTTTAGCAATGGCAACAAGAGCATCATCAGTTATGGTCAATTTTACATTTTCCATATTAAACAGTTCGGCATATTGCTTGATGAGGGCATTTTTAGGCTCGGTCAAAATATTCACAAGAGCTTTTTCATCCAAGTCGTCTAAGGTTGCAATAATGGGTAATCTGCCGATAAACTCCGGTATTAATCCATATTTCAACAAATCTTCCGGCTGAACTTGCTTCATAATCTCGCCAACGCCTTTATCTTCTTTTGAGGCAACAGTCGCTCCAAAACCGATGGAAGTTTTTTGACTGCGTTTACTGATAATTTTTTCAATGCCGGCAAATGCTCCACCGCAGATAAACAAAATGTTTGAAGTGTCAACATGCAAAAATTCCTGCTGAGGATGTTTGCGTCCGCCCTGAGGAGGAACATTGGCAACCGTACCTTCGATAATTTTGAGTAATGCCTGTTGCACTCCCTCACCTGAAACATCACGAGTGATGGAAGGACCATCGCCTTTGCGGTTGATTTTATCAATCTCGTCAATATAGATGATACCGCGTTGAGCTTTGGCAATATCATAATCGGCGGCTTGAACAAGTTTTAGGACAATATTTTCAACATCTTCACCAACATAACCGGCCTCGGTCAAGGTGGTGGCATCGGATATGGCAAATGGAACATTTAAGATTTTTGCCAAAGTTTGTGCCAACAAAGTCTTGCCGCTTCCGGTCGGGCCAATCAAAATGACGTTTGATTTTGAAACTTCTACATCACTGTTTTGATTTTCTTGGCAACTGAGACGTTTGTAGTGATTATAGACAGCAACGGAAAGAACCTTTTTTGCATATTCCTGCCCGATTACATATTGATCCAAAAAGCTTTTGATTTGTGAAGGGGTGGGAAGCTCAGGATTTTCACATTCGATTTGTTCGGATTTTTTTTCTTTTTCAATTTCGTTCATTTAATCTGTAACGATACTCATGCATACTTGAATGCATTCGTCACAAATATAAACGCCTCTGCCGGCAACAAGTTTTTTTACCTCAGATTGGCTTTTGCCGCAGAAAGAGCAACATAACTGGTCTTTATTTTCTTCACTCATTTTATTTTTCCATTTCTTTACGGTTGGTTACTATATGGTCAATCAAACCAAATTTCAAAGCCTCATCAGGTGTCATAAAATTGTCTCTATCCATAGCTTTTTCTATTACAGACAATTTTTGACCGGTATTTTCGGCATAAATTTTATTCAAACGGTGGCGCATATCCAAAATCAGTTTTGCTTGAATTTCTATATCAGAAGCTTTGCCCTGTGCACCTCCGGATGGTTGGTGAATCATTATCTGGGAGTTAGGCAGCGAGAAGCGTTTGCCTTTGGTGCCGCCTGCAAGTAAAAATGAACCCATAGAACAAGCCTGACCAATACAAAGTGTTGCGATGTCACAGCTGATATAGCGCATGGTATCATAGATGGCCATGCCTGAGGTTATAACTCCACCAGGTGAGTTGATATACATATAGATATCTTTATCAGGATCTTCGGCTTCTAAAAACAGTAATTGTGCGCAGACCAGCGATGCCATATCATCTTCTACCTGACCACTGAGAAAAACAATACGTTCTTTCAATAGGCGTGAAAAAATGTCATAAGAACGTTCTCCTTGCGGGGTTTGTTCAATGACCATCGGGACTAAGCGGTTATATATTGTATTTGTCATTTTTTATTTCCTTAAATTTAATATAAATGTTTTTTAGCATTTTATTTTAATATATTCAATAAAATATTAATAAAAATGTTTTATTTTTATCTAAGATGAATTGTTTTTTGACAAAAAACTTTACTAATTTTTTTGTCTATGCTATAATGAACAAAAATACATATAGAGGAGAAAGATAATGACATTTGATTCAAAAGAAGTAAATGCCGGCAACTTAAGTGAATATATTAAATACGCAAGAACTTTGGATAAAACTGATGTAGACAGGATGTTGTCTGATGATTTACCATTAGAAGTTTTGTTCCGTGAATATGAACATGAGCCGGATAATGTACAATATGAAATGGCTCATTTGACCATGACAAAATATATGGAAACACGCTCTCCGGAGTTGTTGGAACAAGTTTTGGATTTGGCAAGGACGCACCCGAAGGCTTTTGAACAAATTTATACCGCCAGCGGTCACTCCTCTCGTAGTTCTGCTAATGACAACATTTATAGAGATGTTATTAAAATTCTAGAGAAAACAGATGAAAAAACCGGTGAAATGACACGCACTTTTGAGGATAATATATATATTGCTCATGCAATACTTGCTACAGATGGCTATTATCCCTATGATTTGTTGGTAGGCAGAGGTGATTCGATTACAACTCTTCCGAAAGATAAAGACAAGGTTATGGTCGATATATTTGCAGTAAAGGCAAAAGTCAGAAGAGCCGGCATTAATAATGAGGGTAAAGCTACTTATCATGCAGAACAATTGATTAATGGTCTTAATAAGAAGGGCATTTTGTTAAATTATGATCCAAAACAGCTTTCAGGCAGCGGAATTACTTGGGATGACATTCGTGCGCAAGTTGTGGTTCGCGGTAATAATAGTTGGGAAAAAGAAAATGATTGGCAAAAGTTGGATGAAAAATTTATTTTAGCTGATAAAGAGGGTAAATTGTTGCGAGGATTTGTTGTAAATACTGGGCGATTCGAGCAATATCATTCAACAAAAGTAATGCAAAAAAAAGAAGTCAATCGTGCCGATTTGATGTTGTTTGACAAGGCGAGAAAATTGGTAATTAAGTATGCAAAAAAATATATATCGCCTTATGATTCGGAAAATAAAGGAGAAAAGAAACCTGTTTCTCGCCAAGTAGAAGAATTGTGCGCAAAATTGTGGGACGCAGATTATCTTAAAGCATTTAATGGTTATAGTAGTTATAACGTTGTTCAGTGTGATGCTTATTTGCACGCTATCTACGAGGATATAAACCACGATGGTCAGATTGACCGATATGATATGGTATATATGGGCAACTCAAATCCCAAATGTAATGGTGGTTTTGG
>JAGCXO010000039.1 GCA_017961285.1 Alphaproteobacteria bacterium
TCAAACTTAATTATAATATTGATAATAATGCATCAGTCGGTATTTCTGATATGGGAGCTTTCAGAAAGAATTATCCAGAGCATACCGGTATGGTTAACTTTAGATATATTTTCTAATGATTTTGCTGTTATAATTTGTCTTCTGTGGTTTTGTGTTGACAAATGCTGTTTATTTTATATATTTCCCAGTATTGATTAAAATTTTATGTTTTATTATTAAATATCAGACTTATGGAAAATATTGTTGTTTCAAGAGCCGTCTTAATAGGGCTCGTTGTATTCCACGCCTTTGTGGGATATGGTTCTCGCGCGGTTAGAGGTCATATTGACCGACACTTCTTGAACCGGCTGTTGATTGCCGAACTGCTTGCCGTTACTGCATATATTGTCTATGATAATATTTGTGCACCGCCTGCGGCTGGTTGGTTTTGGGCTATTGTCGGTTATGTTTTTGTTTACTTTATTATATTGGCGACATGGTTTATGTATCGTCCTAATGCTATTATGGATAAAAATGCCATATATAAATTTGTGGCCTGTAAGCCAGTAGAGTTTTTGGGTAAAACTTATATGCACGGCTATGCCGAAGTTAGGGGAAACCTTGAAGAAGTTTTGCTACCTTATGAAGAATATGAAGGCGTAACTCATCATATGTTGGTAAAGTTCAGAGAGGTGATTGAGGTTTATATCATTGTAACTGCAGCGTAAATAAAAATTGTATATTATGAAAAGTCTTAAAAATTTTTATCAAAATTACCGCAACCATCTTTGGTTGTTGGTGCTGACATTGTTGTTTGATGCAATTTGCAGCATTTTAGTTCTTAACACTCAAAAGCCTCTGATTTGGGGGCTTGCTATGTTTGTCCTCGGACCGCTATTGATTTATGTTGTGGTCAAACTTTCACCGCTTGGGCAAGGACACAAGTGTTTTATCCGTTATATGTGGATGTGGCTTGTGTGTCTTGTTTTGTCGGCGGCATTGATGATTTTTTTGGGGTTATATATACCTCACGAGGCAAAATCATGGTTGATAGTTGCCGGAGTATTGGTTTGGTATATTCCGGTGTGGTTGTTAGGACTGTTTTTCATTCACACATGTAATGTGTTGGGTGATGTTGGTTAAAAAAAATCCGCTTTTGACTATGTGCAAAGGCGGATTTTTTTTGTTATACAATATTTCTATTCTTCAACCGGTTCGATCTTACCATCTTTTATGGTATATAAGCTGGCATCGGTTTGCATTACGCCGTCATTGTTAAAATATACATTACCAACGGAAAAACTATCCATTTTGAGGTTGATAATATTGTTTATTACAGCAGTTTTATCCGCAGTTGTATAAGCGGCTCTTATAACTTCGAGAGCGGCGTATACCAGCTCGGAATAATCGGTGGTATCAAGACCGGTCAGGTTTTTGAACTCTGCCAAATAATTTTTTGACGGAACAACAGCGCCGGAATACCATGTGCCCTCAAACAAAGTCTTGTCTTCCGGATAAGAAAAGGACTCTACGGAAGTAATCACTATGTCTTTATCTATTTCTCTCAGTTGTTTTACAAAAATTTGCAGCTCAGGCGGTTGCAGCTGAACAATCATAGCTTGTGGGTTGTCTTGCAAAGCCTTGTGGATTAATATTCTAAAATCTCTTTCGCCGGAGTTGATAGAGTTTTCGGACAAGATATTTATGCTACCATCGCGCCCTGCCCCTCTTATATCATCGGCGACAGACTGCATCATGGCCGTGTTTTGGATGATGAAAGCAACTTGCGTAAGGTTAAGTTTTTGCAATTCTTCAATCATTTTGCCGGTGTTTTTGTTCGGCGGCGTGCTGACTGTGAAGTTATAATCGCCCTCGGTGGCAATTTTTCTATCGGTTGCCATAGCCATATGGATGACTTTGCTTTCTTGGGCAATCGGGGCAACGACAAGGCCGATATCAGAGCCTAAAGTTACAATAACATCAACTTTGTCAATATCAATAAGCTTCTTAGCAACAACGGCACTTCTGGCGGTGTTGAAAGCATTGTCCTCAATAAAGAACTTGTATTTAACAGGTGATTGCTGAGTTTTTTCATCAGCCTCAAACATTTTGATAGCGGTCTTCATAGCATCGCCAAAATGGGCATAACTGCCGGACAGCGGCGAAAGAACACCAATTTTGACAACCGGTTTCTGCTCATTTACTTTGTTCTCATCTTTGCAGGCGGTGAGAGCTAAGAGCATGCAAATACTTAATAAAATCTTTTTCATTATTTTTACTCCTCAATTTCCTTTAATTGTCCGTTTTCAAGTTGTTTTACGGTTGACGGGGTATTGATATGTCCGTTTTCATCAATATCATATTGACCAAAAGAAGAGTCAAAATTCTTATTATTTAAGATATAGGTTATAACATCTTCTTTTTTGGGTAAAGTTTTTCCGTCGCCGATATGCTCATAGGCATTAATCAACAGACGAACATTATCATAAAAATTGGCTGTGCAACCAATGACACGTTGTCCTGTTGCATCCTTAAAATGCTCTACAAATTGCGGAGTTCCAGCATCGTCTTGGAAAATATATGCACCATCAAAACTTTCGGCAGTCAGTAGCAAATCATTTAGGTTGCCAATCTCAATATTCCAATTAAGTTCCTTTAGGGTTTTGGCAAAAATACCTGCTTGCGGGGGAATTAGCTGGACATGCAACATATCAGGATTTAGCTGCTGAACTTTTGCCATGGCAATTTTCAAATCTCTATCAGTCGGGTTGACTGCGGTTTCGGATATGATATTAATACCATTATCAGACAGTTTTTGACGGAACAATGGTAAAAAGTCATCAAATTCGGCACAGTTATAGTAGAATAGTGCCAGATTTTTTACACCTTTGTTTTTGTAAAAAGCGGCAATTTTTTCTGCATGTGTAATCGGTTTGGTGGCATTATTAAAATTGTAAAAACCATTAGAAACAACAGATGATAAACCACAACTCATATGAATAACCTGATTTTTTTCCGCAAAATCAGATGCAATACGTCCCATGGTTCCCCATAGTGTGAAAATTGCATCAATGTTTCTGACTGATTTAAACAAATTCCAATTGCTGACAGCTTTTTTGACTTCGTATTGATCATCCTCAAAGTAAAGCTGATAATCGTATTTTAGATTTTGTTTAGCTTGTTCATCCTGCAAAGCTAAAACCATAGCTTGCTGTAAATTTTGGCCGGTTTCTGCCATATTGCCGGTTAGCGGCAGACTGGCTCCGATTTTGACAACGGGTTTCTGCTCATTTACTTTGTTCTCATCTTTGCAGGCGGTGAGAGCTAAGAGCATGCAAATACTTAATAAAATCTTTTTCATTTTGTTCCTTTCAATGTTTTTTATTCTTCGACCGTTATCGGTTTACCATTTTTCATCTGTTTTACAACTGCCGGCGACATAATAACACCGTTTTCATCCATTATCAGCTCTCCAACAGCCCCTTTATAGCCTTTTAGTTGGAGTAAGTAATCTGCAACTTCATCAGATGACGGAATTCTTTTGGTTGTTTTATATAAATCTGTATATGCTTTCATCAGCAGATTTGCCACGTCATAAGCATATCCAACCGAAAAATAGTTGGTTGAACCGTTGGTTGCTGTCAGTTTTTCTAATAGTTCCTTATTTCCGTCAGGAGTGGTTACAAAACTCATACCTTCGACCAAATCCTTGTCTTGGGCAAACAATAAGGAATCGATTGCAAACAACGGAATATCAATATTTTTTTGGAAATATGTTTTTAAGAAAATATCTAAACTTGGTGGCAGAGCACACAAAAACCATGCATCAAAATTGTGTTGCTTGGCTTTTTCTAACATCAAATCAAAATCAAGATTATCCATATTAAAGTTGAAGCGCTCTGTTTCAATACCTTTGGCTTGAAGAAGTTTTTCAACAGCATCTGTGTGTTTTTGTAAGGCCGGTTGATAAACAGCAAATAGAGCAACTTTTTTGCCTTGCTTATCTTCTATTTGTTTGACCAACTTTTCGGCTAACGGTTGTGATGGAGTAAAGTGTGTAAAGTTATATTTTCCCTTAGCAACATTATCGTCATTACAAATTGCAAAGTGGATAAGTTTTGCCTTGTCAGCAATCGGAGAAACTACATTTCCGGCCATAGAACTCCAACTTATCAAAGCATCAACTTTGTCAGCATTAATAAGTTTGTTGGTAACTATGGCTGCACGTTTTGTTTCGTATCCGTAGTCCTCAAAAATAAACTTAAAATCAATGCCTGAATTTTCAAAATTTTGCCTTGCAAATTCTATCACTTGTTGGACATTTTGCCCATTTTCCGCATATTTTCCGCTTAAAGCATCAATAACGCCGATTTTGATGACAGGCTTAGCGGAAACCTGCTCAGTTGTTTTGTTTTCGTCTTTGCAGGCGGCGAGAGCCAAAAGCATGCATAAACTCAATAAAAACTTTTTCATCTCAATTCCTTTCGTTTATTCTTTTACAACTACCGGCTGGCCGTTGATAATTTTTTTGACAATCGCCTGACCTTGCAGAATACCGTCTTCGTCAGTGGAAATTATGCCTACGGCCGTATTTTGTCCGGCACTGTTATTCTGGATATAATCAATTACTTTTTCTTTATCTGTTGTGCCGGCGCCCTCGTAACCAAAGGTTATCATTTGCAGGATAAAGTCCATATATTCGGCATAATCGGTGGCGGTTTTGCCGGTTTTTTCCTGATATTTTTTTACAAACTCGTCGGTGGCCGGAGCTGCATCTACATACCAAAGGCCTTCGGCTAATTCTCTGTTTTGTAAATATGTATATGACTCGATGCCGGTAACAGGGATATTGATTTGGCTTTCACGATATTGCTTCATAAAAACATCTATTGTCGGCATTGCCAGCTGAACCAAAATGTAGTCAGGGTTGCTTTCTTTGATTTTATACAGCATCAAACGAAAATCTTTTTCTTCGGCATTAACATGAAAAATCTGCCCGATTTCAATTTGGTGGTCTTGTTCAATTCTTTTTTGGAAATAATCCACCATTGATTGCGGACCGGTGGCGTTGACAACAATTACATCAACTTTTTTTACGCCTTGTTTGAGAAGTTGACGATACATAGTGTCGGCCTCGCCCTCGGGGTTGGAAGAAGTGATGAGATTATACTTTCCTTTGGCAACTGCGGGATCGGTGGCCACGGAAAAGTGGATAACTTTGCTTTGTTCTGCCATTGGAGAAACAACTGCACCAAAATTGGACATTACCGTAATTAAAACATCGGCCTTATCGACATTTATCAGCTTTTGTGCCAATGTAGCTTGTTTGGCAAGCTTGTATTGCGTATCTTCAAAGACGGCCTGATATTCAAATTTGTGAGGTTTTTTATTAAACTCTTCAAAAAACATTTCTACATCATTTTTAGCCGCATCGCCAAAAGCCGCGCCATCACCAGACATCGGATACATTATACCAATTTTGACAACGGGTTTGGTGTTTGCCTCTTTTGCTTTGTTTTCGTCTTTGCAGGCAGCGAGTGCTAAAATCATACATAAGCTTAATAAAAGTTTTTTCATGTTTTTACTCCTCAATTGTTTCTACAATCGGTTGATAGCGGATTGAACGATTGTCCATAGTCAAGTGGCCAAAAATGCTGTCGTTTGCTTCAACAGTTTTGTTTAATTCATTGTTTTTATTTTGCAATATATCTAACATCAGTGACAATTGCGCATAGGCGGTGGCTGACATTTGTTCTAACTTTTTGCCGTATTTTTGATAAAATGCGGTTTTGAATTCTTGGTTATTGCTGCCAACATTCAGGCCAAATCTGCCTTTATACAACTCGGGACTGGACGAGATGAAAAATGAATATAATGAGGTGATTTTTGCCTGTGGCGCAATTTCTAAAAGCTGTTTGGTCAAAATATCAATCTCCGGCGGCCATGACTGCAACAGAAAAATATCCGGCTCGGATTGCACCGCTTTGCGCAGCATTAGGCGATAGTCGTTGGTTGCTCCGGGAGTGATTTTTTCATTAAAAACTATTTTCATACCATATTGTTCGGCCAATTTATGCATATTTTCATCTACCAAATCGGCAAAAACTTCGTTGGCGGTTATCAGAGCAATTTTGCGATAGCCCTGCTCTTGCAAATATTTTAACAAGGTGACGGATTCATCAACCGAATCAGGTGCCATGGTGTAATTGTAGGCTTTTTGGGTAAAACGGTCATCACTTGAAATGCCAAGATGAATTATTTTGGCTTTTTCGGCGGCATCGGCGACAACACTCGCGGTTTGTGATGTTCCGGTGAGCAAGGCATCTACCTTATCTACTTCTATCAGCTTTTTGGCGGCAACGGCGGCTTTTGACGAAGATTGTTGGTCATCAACATATATCAACTGATAATTTACATCAGGACGTGAATATTCACGCACAAATTCGTAGCCCTCGCGCATTTGCTCACCCATATAAGAATTTGCGCCACTCAAAGGAAGTATAACACCGATTTTGACAACGGGTTTGGTGTTTGCCTGCTCGTTTGCTTTGTTCTCGTCTTTGCAGGCGGCGAGTGCCAGAACTATGCATAAACTCATTAAAAACTTCTTCATATCAGTTCCTTTCTTTGCTAATCGGTAGATCCCTTAGTCGTGTCTTTCAGACAAGGCGCAGAGAGATGATAATTATTGTTATTATTCAACAACAATCGGTTTGCGATTAATCATTTTCTTTATTGACGGCTCTTTATCAAACAAACCATCTCTGACAACGGTAACTTTTCCTCCGACTGTATCAAAATCTTTCACATTACTAAAAATCCACTCTCTGACATTATCATTGTTTGGAATAGTCTCACCTTCTTCAACTTTCGCGTTTTCGTAAGCTTTGACAATAATCTCCAAATTGGCAGCAGTGTTACCCGTGCAAGATTGCGACACTAAACCTTTTTCTTTAAGAAGCCTATTTTCAAATTCTTCAGTGCCATTCAAGTTACTATCGACATACCAAAGCCCTTCAATAATATCTCGGTGTTCAAGAGCCATATCAAAAAACATGTCAATTGTAGTAACATTGTCATTGCGGCCAGTAATTTCTTTCAATTGTTTCATAAAAATGTATGTGGAAGGATTATAACCTGAAAACAAATACATATCAGGAGTTTTACTTGAGGCTTTTATAATAGAAGCTTTATAGTCTTTTTCTCCGGGATTAAAAAATTCTTCAAAAACAATCTCAATATCAGAGTTTTCACGTATATAATCCTTTACAACCTCGTATTGTTGGCGCATTCCGGAATTGTCTGTAAACAGAGCAACAGTTTTTGTATTTTCTCTTTTGAGCTTTTCGACTAATACTTTTGCCTGTCTGAAATTGGATGCATAGTTATTAAAATTATATTTTCCTCTGGTTGAATCTTCACCTATTGAACAAGTCAAGGAAAAAACTCCATTCTGGTCAGCCAATGCAGAAGATACATTTCCCATTAAATTCCAAAATGATAAAATGGCTTTTGCGTGGTCTATATTGATAAGCTTATTTATTGATGTTGCTACCTTTTGCGGATTCATTTGATTGTCTTCATAAATAATTTTATAATCATATTTCAAATTACCTTTTTGCAAATCTTCAAGTGTCATTTCCAATCCTGCTCTTGCAGCCTCTCCCGCCTCTGCTGCATCACCGGTTAGAGGTAAGGTTGCACCAATAGTAATAACCGGTTTAACTGCTGTATTTTTGTTTTCGTCTTTGCAGGCGGTGAGAGCCAAGAGCATACATAAACTTAAAATAAGTTTTTTCATTATCAATTCCTTTCTTTTTTTAGTACATCAGACTTCGTGCATTCTACACGATTATATCGGTATTGACAAGAAATTTTTATGTATTGTGCGGCTATATTAAATTGTTTTATTTGAACACGGCGGCAATCATTTTCTCAAGAGTTTTGCTCTCTGAGGGGCCATCATATATAATCTCGCCCTGCTCCAAAATATATGCCCAATCAGTCAACGGGAGCAATGTCTTTAGGTTGTGCTCAACAATCACAAAAGATGTGCCGAGGTTGTCTTTTAGTTGTTTCAATTTATGAAAGGTATCGTTGATAAGTTTTGGCGACAAACCGATTGACGGCTCATCCATAAACACCATTTTGGGTTTGTTGAGCAAGACGCGCGCCAATGCAACCATTTGTTGCTGACCGCCGGACAAATTTCCGGCTTGTTCATTGAGACGCGGTTTTAAGTCCGGAAAATGCTCCATAACTTCGGCAAATCTTTGGAGATAAACTGATTTGTCTTTCCAAAAATGTGTGGCAAGCTCAATATTTTCGGCAACAGTCATGTGGCGAAAAACACGCTTGCCTTGCGGAACCATAAAAATGCCTTCTTCAACCAGCTTTTGTGGTGAAGGAATAATTTTTTTGCCATTGAGTAAAATATCGCCGGAAACATTTTTCAACATTCCATAAGCCGCTTTCAAAAGAGTGGATTTTCCGGCGCCGTTAGGCCCCATTATTACGGTGATGGTATTGTCTTTTAGTGTAGCGGAAACATTGTGCAAAACTGTTTTTTTGCGATATCCGGCATTTATATTTTTTAGCTCTAACATTTTTATACTCCCAAATAAGCCTCACGAACCGCTTTGTTTTTCAACACAAAGTCCGGTCTTCCTTCGGCCAACAATGTTCCGTGATCCAAAACGATAATATGGTCGGAAAGTCTTTTGATCAGCCCCATATTATGCTCAATAATAACGATGGTTTTGCCTTGTTTTTGCAATCCGCCGATGATGTCGCAGACTTTTTCAACAATTTCAGGGAAAAGACCGGTGAACGGCTCATCAAAAAAGTTTATCTCGGCATCTTGCATCAAAAGTCTTCCGATTTCCAACAATTTGCGCAAACCATAGGACAGTTCTTCGGCTTTTTTATGCCTATGCTCAGTTAATGAGGTTATTTCCAAAACTTGTTCCATACGGGCTTTGTAGTCGTCTTGTTTCACTTCTTTCAAGCCGCCAAAAATTGTGTTGTCAGCCACCGGAAGCAAAAGATTGTCTTCAACAGAAAGCTGTTCTATCAGTCTGCCATCTTGAAAAGTGCGTGCAATGCGATATTTTCTGAGTTCGTGCGATTTGATACGTTTTCTGATTTTGTCGCGAACGCGAATTTCGCCGCTATCCGGTTTTAGCATTCCGGTTAAAATGTTCATCAGTGTCGTTTTGCCGGAACCGTTGGGACCTATCAGACCGGTGGTTTGCGCTTGCGGAATGTTGATTGTGAGATTGTCAATAGCTTTGATACCCATAAACTGTTTGTTGAGGTTTTTGCAGGCAATTATATCCAAACCATAAACCGACAAGGGCTTTATGGGTTTGAGTTCACCTTTTTGTATGCTCTTAAAATTTTTAACTATCTTATCTATTTTCATTGTTTACATCCTATATTTTCCAAAAAGCCCCTGGGGTTTGAAAACCATCATCAAAACCAACATTGCACCATAAATTATTTGTTGAAGCTGTGCGGCTGTTTCGTATGGCAGACCGATAAAGCGCAAAACTTCCGGCAGAGAGATTAATACCAAAGCACCGACAACGCTACCCAATGCAGAGGACAAGCCGCCGACAATGATGATTGTAAACAAGAAAATGCCCTCTTTGAGCTGGAATGTTGACGGGTCAATAAAAGCAATATAACTGGCAAAAAATGATCCGGCAACACCTGACAAGGTTGCCGAAAGCACAAAGATAATGCTTTTATAGTGTTTGGTTTTGTAACCCATGGATTGTGTTAGTTTTTCATCTTCACGCAAGCCTTTTAGGACACGACCAAAAGATGAACGGTCAATCCACATATATAAAAGATATACGGCAACAGTAAATATGAATATAAGTCCTAAAAAGGTGGCGTTTGAATAAAAAGTGTAGCTGCCGATTGCCGGCTTGCCGATGCCATAAATTCCCAAGGCGCCGTTGGTTACATCTTTCCAGTTCAAAAGAATTGAGAACACAATAACCGATAATCCGGCGGAGACGATTGCATAATAGTCATATTGAAAACGCGCCAAAATTTTGCCAACGACCAAAGAAATTATGGCGTTTATCAAGATGCCAAGTAAAATGCTGCTGAAAAAGCCCATTCCTAATGATGTCATACCTATTGCCGTGGCATAGGCCCCAATGCCATAAAATGCGGCTTGAGCTAATGAGACAAGTCCGCTCATGCCTATGACCATGTTCAGCGAGAGCGCTAACATGCCGTATATGCAAAACAATATCGCCAGATTGATTATGTATTCCATGTTTTATCCTTTTTTATTGTTGTAATGTGTTTAACTCGTCAAGCGGTATAAGTTTGCCGTTTTTGACAATGGTTACCTGCCCTTTTGAGTGGAATTGGCCACGCTCGTCCATGATATAAGCGCCGACTATTCCGCTATAATTTTTGCGGCTGTGGAGATAAGCCGATACTTCATCAGATGTCGGGATTTTTCCTTTTGCCGGAGTGTTTTCGTAAGCCTCGGCAATAATTTTGCCGGTATCGTAGAGATAAGCAGTATAAGCGGCATTTTGCCCTTCTAAACCCCAAGCTTTTTGATATTTTTGAGGTGTCATCAGTGAGCCGATATTATAATATCCCTCGTAAATATCATAGTTATTGGTCATAGGCAAACCATCGTTGTAGGCAATTATCTTATCTACATTTTGCAAACGAATTTCTTTGGTTAAAATATCTTCTTCGGGCTCAAAGGCATAAATTAAAACTGCTTGAGATTCCGAAGATTTTATTTTTGATACCAACATGGCAAAATCGCGCTCGCCTTTGTTGAAACGATGGACGGTATAACTTATGCCGTTTTGGTCTAAAAGAACTTTCAGCGGCTCTAAAAGTTGATCTGCGGCACCGATATTTTGGTATAATAAGTCAACATTGGTAACGTTTTTTGATTTCAAAAATTCTATTGTTGCATCATTTTCGGCTGTCAAAGTGGTAAAGTTTTGAAAGTTGTATTTGCTTTGCAAAACTTCCGGCGAATAACCGAAATTGAAGTTGATAATTTTGTTCTGCACGGCCATGGGGGCAACTACTCTTCCTGCAGTGGAGAAAAACGATACGATAACGTCAACCTTGTCGGAATAGATGAATTTGTTAGCCACATTGTTTATCAATTTTGGTTCCATTTGGTCATTTTCTATCAACAATTCGTAATAATACTTATTGTTAGGATTGGAATTGACATCATTGATTGCTGCTACCAAAGCCTTTTGCGTACCGATACCGATTGCGGACATATTACCGGTTAAGGGAAATGATGCACCGATTTTGACAACAGGTTTGGCATTTGCCTGCTGATTTGATTTATTATCATCTTTGCAAGCAGTGAGCGCCAAGAGCATACATAAACTTAATAAAATCTTTTTCATATCATTACTCCCTAACTCTTATCCATTGACCATCTTGATAAACACGAACTTCAACATCGGATTCAATAATACCGTTTTCTTTAATTTTCATTTTACCAAAAGCGCCGTTCCAGTATTTGAAACCTTTAACTGTCCTTAAAACATCTGCGTTATCCGGTATGATTTTTCCTTCTTGCGGTGTTGTGTTTTCAAAAGCTTTAATTATCATATCTAATCCATCATATAAATTTGTAGAACAAGCTTCTACACGTCCTTGATATTTTTCAAAATATGCATTTTCAAAATCATTGTTATTACTTATTAGATATACTGACCATATGCCATTGATTGGAGGAAAGACATTCAAGCTGATGTTAGGAAAGGAACCTAAAGAAGCAATATTGTTTTTACCTGTAATTTCGTGATATTGACGTACAAAAACACTATTCATCGGTTCTATACCAAACAGAATATAATAATCAGGTGATTTTGTTTCCATTTTTTGAATAGAAAGCCTATAATCCTTCTCGCCTATGGTATATCTTTCGTTAGCAACTATCTCTATCCCCTCATTTACAATGTTTTCTGCTAAATAATCAAGGGTAGCATTGCCAACCTCAGAATTGCTTCCTGCCAGCGCAATCTTCTTAACATTTCTTTTTTTCAATTCTTTGAGAGCCGCTTGGTAAATTTCTTTATTTTGCGCACCTGTGTTTATCCCATATTCAGGAACATCTCCTTTACCATATGAACACGAAAGAGATATGACCTTATTCTGATTGGCAATTTCATCAACCGGTCTGTCAACTATTCCAAATACGGAAACAACTACATTTGCTTTATCTATGCTGATAAATTTGTTAGTATTGATTGCGGCTTGTTGAGGTTTTAGCAAATCGTTTTCGTACACAATCTCATATTGATATTTTGTATCAACCTTTTGCCATTTTTCCATTAGCATTTGCAGGGCATTTCTAGCACCTTCGCCAATATATGCAAGATTACCGCTCAAAGGAAGGGTTGCACCGATTTTGATAACCGGTTTGGTATTTGTTTGCTGATTTGATTTATTCTCATCTTTGCAGGCGGAGAGCGCCAAGAGCATACATATACCTATTAATAGTTTTTTCATTATTGAATCTCCTTCTTTTGAAAGATGCCTTGCGGGCGTAGGGATAAGAATGTTATAAATATTACGAAAGATATTAAATCGCGCCATTCCGAGGCAAAGAGGGCTACGCCGACATTTTCGGCAAAAGCCAAGAATATTGCGCCAAAGAATGCTCCATTCAAGCTGGCAACGCCGCCGATGATGGCACCAATCATACCTTTGAACAACAGATTAAAGCCCATTGTCGGCTCTAAACCTGTATCGTAACCGACCAAAATGCCGTCTAAACCTAAAACTACACCGGTTAAGGCTGAAACAATTAAGATAATTTGATTATTCTTCAAGCCGATAATGGTGGCAAGTGTAGAGCTATCGTTTACAGCACGAATCTTTTTCCCCATAAAAGTGTGTTGGAGAAAATAGTTTAAGAAAATCCAAACAATAAAACTGGCAATTATAGTAAGCAACTGGACAAGCGGTATATCGATAGACCCTAGGCTTATCATTGTGCCGGAAGCGACATTGCCCAAAGTTTGGTATTGCGAGCCGAAGATAAGATGGATGACCGACTCAAAAATGGTATATACGCCCAAAGATGCGACCATAAGCACCATAGAAGATGCTCCACGTTTGCGCATGGGGGTATATATGCCGATTTCCAAAGCACTGGAAAAAAGGACACTTGCCAGCAAGGCTGCTACTATGACCAGATATAGCGGCAGTCCTAAGCCAAGCAACCAATAGGCAACATATCCACCAAGAACGGCAATGGCACCAATTGTCATATTAAAAAACGGGGAAACAGAGTTCATAAGCCGGAACGCCATGGCAACCAGCCCATAACCGGAACCGACAATCAAAGTATTAATCAATAAATGTAACAGCATGAAAATTTGTCCTATATTCTTGTTGTTGTATGTTAGCAAATTTTACTTTATTTTTTATTAACATTATCGTGAATTTTGCTTGTAACGAGCAGAGTTTTTTATATAAGTTGTTCGATACAATCAAAAACTTTTAGATAGTCCTTAAAAATTTTGTAATTCAAAACGATAATTTTTACATTTTTAAAAAAATCTTCTAGTTGCTATCAACGTCTATCGGAATATTTATCAATAAACTTTTTTTGGATATTATAAAGCTGATTAACTGACTTTAAGTCTACCCATTCATCTTCAGCGTGATAACCTCCTCCGCTGTAGCTATGCAAGATAACGGAAGCGCCTTTTTTGTCTTTCAACATACCGGAATTGGACATTCTGCCATCGCGTAAAAAATTTACCTTTTGTTTGATAACATCTTCGACAATTTGTTGGTATTCTTTAATAATGGGATTGTTGCGATCTTCATTAACAAATCCGGTTTCATAACGGATTTCATAATACGTATTTCCTACCATACATTTATTAAATATTTCCGACAACTGTTTGCCGTCCATTCCGTTAACGAGCCGAAAGTCCAGCTGTGCAACGGCCATATCACTGACACGATTGATTTGAGAACCGCCATTTATGGTGCCAATGTTTAGTGAATTGACCCAATAGTGGCGTCCGAAAGGTTCTTCTTGCGGTTTTTTATCAATATCGAAATATGGAAAACGTTCTCTTAATTTGTTAATAGATGCCATCAAACAGTCAATAGCGCTTTTTCCTTCCCACGGAAGCATACCAGAAGCACGCTTGCCTTCGGAAATTAAATTAACAAAAACAACATCTTTGTTTTTTTCAACAATCGTCGATATGCCTGATAGAGCATCTATATCCAAAATGACTTTGGCTTCAACGCCCAGATCTTGTACAAAATCCATACTTTTTGCTTCTTGAACTTCTTCATCTGATGTTAAAACAACACCCATATCAAGATTTTTGTTTTCTTTTTTTACCCAGTTCAAAAGCTCTAAACTGACAGCGACACCAGTTTTCATATCAAAAGAACCGCGTCCTTTCAATTTTTCGTCTTCAATAACGGGGATAAAAAGAGAATCTGATCCGGGGACAACATCAATGTGTCCCAATGACATAATATCAAATTTTCTTTTTTCGCCGTTACTTAAGATCAAAACAGGATTATTTCCATTGTCATGAAATTCGTAATACAAACTATTATCTTTTGCATATCTTTCAATAAAAGCCGCACACGCTCTAATTTCTTTGTAGTGGTGGGATATTGTTTTAAATTTTATCAGCTTTTCTGCTAAATTGATAACTTCTTTACTCATGCTTCATCTCGCTTAAAAACATAACATATTTCTTCAATTTGTGTATTTTTATCTTCGATTTTACGTGCAGCCTCGTGCCAAATGACGCCTCCGTTCTTTTCATAAAAACAAGAAGCTTTAGTATTGTTTTTTAGGGCGTACAAATAAAAACCATCACCTTTTATTTGTTGTTTGTATTTTTCTAAAAGTTTAGTACCAATGCCTTTTTTTTGATTATTGGATTGTACATACAAAGCATAAACTTCATTTTTGATCTGATAGGCATCACGTGCAGGCCCTGCCCATAAATATCCCAAAATATCCTTGTCTTCATAAACCAAAACAGTATATGAAGGGTCTTGAATTCTGTTTAGCCATCCCATAATTCTTTTTTCATCAACCTTACGTTCATTGAGAACTGCATCGTCTATCAGTCCTCTGTATGTATCTTTCCACGTATCCACATTTATTTGTGCGATGGCTTGTGCATCTTTTGGCTCGGCCTTACGAATTATCATATTCAATCTCCTCTAAAAAACAATTATCATCACTGTTATTGAGTTCACCGTATTTATACAGACTTGAAGCACGACAACCACCGCAACAATTAACAAATTTACATTTTCCGCACTTGCCCTTAAAAGCTCTCCTATTGCGCAAGGTACTTAAAATCGAGGAGTTATTCCAGATATCATCCAACTATTGCTTTTTGATATTTCCACAGCTGACACGAATAAACGGGCAAGGTAAAAAATCTCCTTCTGCCGTTACATAACCGGCTGCAATGCCGGCTAAACAACCACCGCATATTCCGGCATCAGAAGGCATATTTTCAAACTCCAATCGTCTTTGTTCATCAACCAGAAAACGAAAATGATGAGAAAGGCGAACACGTGGATTTTCTTTGATTTGCGAAACAATGTCGCTAAATGCTTTTTTGAGTTCTTGAGTTGAAGGAACCAATCGCACCAAATCTTTCTTTATAGGAATTAGACAATTAAAAGCAATGGTGCAATTTTGCTTTGTGGCATAGTCAATCATCAAATCAATGTCATTTAGGTTACCTTTATTGATTGTTGCATATAAGGTAATCGGTATATTTTGCTGATGTAGAAGCTCAATAGCACGCTCCAATTGTGGAAAATAATTTTCTCTTAGAACACCGGCTTTTTGAGGAACACCATCAAGGCTCATTTGAACACCTGAAAAAACCTGACATTTGGCGGATTTTTCTTTATCTAATAACGTGCCATTTGTTAATAACGCAACTTCCGGAACACCTATTTTTTTGGCATATTCGGCATATGCAAAGACATTTTTATCGAGCAGAGGTTCACCACCTGTTAAAACTAGACGGTTAACCCCCATGTCGTTTGCTTGTTCAATTATATTTTTGATAAGTGTTTCATTTAAATCAATTTTTTGATTTCCACCCGCATAACAATGAATACAATTTAAGTTGCATCTTCTTGTTATTTCTATTTCTAAAATGTGTAAACCACTGTTATTTTCTCTGTATTGCATATGTATTAAACTCCTCACAATACGGATCCTTGTCAAAACAAGTACCTTTTAACATGTAAGCCATAGCCTTACATCCTCCAGCACAGGTCTTAAACTTTTGACAAGTAGCACAGCCCTTGTCCGAGCAATCATAATTTCGGAATTTGCACATCATTTCAGATTTTTGCCAGACATCCAGCAGATTGTCTTTTAGAGCGTGTCCGCAGTAGAATTCTTTTTTCTTTAAGTGGTTACAAGGAACGATGTGTCCGGAAGCTGTTATAACCATTGTAAAGCGACCGGCCATACAGAATGGAAAATCCATTTTACGATTTTCATCAGACATAAACAGGAAAGCGTGGCATAACTGCAGTTTGATAGCTTTTTGTATGTCTGATGATATAATATCTTCTTTAAGTTCCAACCATTGTTCTCTGTTCAACATCAAGCTTTTAGATTCTTCTGAAATAGGTATAAAATCCAATAAATGACATCTATTGACTCCCAATTGTTTTGATAATTTTGCCATGGGAACAACAGATTTGTAGTTTTTGTTTGTAACCACAAGTGTGGTGATGACATTGTCAGAACCAAAATTATTGACCAATTGACGAATTGTTTCCATAGATTTGGAAAAAGAACCTTGTTTTCCGCGTAACATGTCATGAACAGCAGGCTCGTCAGAATCGATATTTGTAAATATTTTATTCAGCCCACTATTTTTAAGTTCATTAATTATCTCTTCATTAAGCAGAGATGCGTTTGTTGTCAGCCACGCATCAATATCTTTGTCTTTTAATTTTGAAAGAGCTTGGGTAAGAACTTTTTTACGCAGCAAAGCTTCGCCGCCTGAAAATGAGATAACAACAGGGTTCAGTTCTTTAATAATTTTATCAATTAGATGAAGCAATTGAGCATCATCTAGTTCGGGCTCTTTCAGAAAATCATTGTTTTTATTATAGCAATAGCGGCAATCAAAATTGCATTTGTTAGTAATGTCAATTTGAACCTTTGTTGGACGCTCAAAAAAGTGCGCCAATTCTTGTTGAATGAAACTCATTTAAATGCCTCTAAAAAAAAACAAGCAGGCCGAAGCCTGCTTTATTTTAGTCATAATTTATCAGACAACCTTTTTCCAAGGCATTCTTCATTGTAATTTTCCATGTATCTTTATTTTCTTGAGCCATTTTACTTCTCCCAATAGATTAAAACAACAGGTGTTATTTTATCACAACATTCACGGAGATCAAGAAAAAATCAGACTATAAACTATTTGAATTTAGTCGTAATTAACCAAACAACCTTTTTCCAAAGCAGTTTTCATGGTAATTTTCCATGTATCTTTATTTTCTTGAGCCATTTTGCTTCTCCAGATAAATTAAAGTGATAGGCGTATTTTAGAAAAATATTTTTTAAAATCAAGAGAAAAAAATATAACAAAAGAATAAAATGTTAAACTGTTTAAAAATAAAAAAGCGGCAGATTTTGTATCTGCCGTTTATTTTACATTTGTTCGGATATTTCTTTGACCCACTTGATGAGGTCAAATTTCTTTTGGCCTTTTTCGGGCTTTGCGTCGCGGTAGGACTGCTCCTCCAAAACCTTTTCGGCGGGTTTGGTTGAGCCACCATAGATAACAAGGCGCAGTTCTTGCATTGCGTTTCCGGGGCAAATGGTATTGAAATGATTTAACGCCGAAAAAATCGCCTTAGCAGACTGTTCAGGTGTGAGTGAGCCGATGATGCCAGTACCAAGCTCAGGAACAGCAATGGTTTTGACACCAAGAGCATCTGCGGAGATTAAGGTTTGCAATACTGCCTTTGTGACAACATAAAATTGTTCATTAGCATTAGCCTCGATGGTGGCAACGTGTGCCAACATAATGCCGACTTTTCCGGAAGGGGTGATCATTTCTTCGCCTGTTGCAAGAGGATTTTTTTTCACGGCCATGGTATAGGCGCACAATCCGTCTTCCATGCCGGCGTTTTTGATGGCATAGCCAACCCCTCCATAGGAAGCGCAGTCATTAAACTCTGGGACCATAATACAGTCCACATCTTCAGCGGCAATGTTGCCTTGTTTGATTGTGATTTTGATTTTTCCAATTTGTGCCATAATGATATTTTTTGGTAATTTAATTTTTAATAATTTTGAATTGCATTCTTTTTACATTATTTTTTTGTCTATTGCAACATAATTTTTAAGATGCAATAAATATTGACTTCTCAGAAACTGATGTTTATGATTGTTATATATTATTTTTGCAAGGAGAAATATGTTATGTCAATTGAAAAAGCTCTTATTGACGGTGGGTATTTTGAGGAAAATATTCACTCTAATAAATACAAGCCACATTTAGACACTCTTTATTCCGCCGTTATTGATTATGGCTATCTTGATAGAGCAATTCCTGTGAAGAATGAGCAAAATTACGATAGAGCAGCACCGACAGAAGAGCATTTTGTTATCAGGGTTTTGAGCAATAAAAGAGAGCAGTTTGAAGAATGTATGGCCGATCTTAATATTGCGCTTAGAACTGAAATGTTGAAAATTGATGGAAAAGAAGCTTTATGCTATACTTTCAAATCAAAAAATTTACCCGAGTTAAAAAATATTATCAGAGGAATGGTCAAAATTAAAGAACAGCAAGCAAAAGTTGCAGCTCAAGATAGAGGGATTACAAAATAGATTTTAAAATTTTGAAAGGGCTTATGAGGAAGCCAATTTATAGCTTTCAGTAATAAAAAACCTCCCGCAAGGGGAGGCTTTTTTTATTGGTGATGCTTTGCTCGCAATTTACGAGCTTAGCAATTCCTCACGAATTTGCATCAAAATTTTTCCCATACAATTTTGACCGCTTCCAATTCCAAACCCACATTTATAACAAACCGGACAAGATTTTATCAAAACAGCATTTCCTGTTGCTTTTAACATTTCAGCTGCTTGCGGATTTTGTGTAAATTTCGCACGTAACCCTTTTTCCATAATATCGAATTTATGTTTATCAAAATCTAATCGGCGATTGATTTTATATGCCTGTGTTTTGGTTATAAGCCGAGCCTCATCCGGATTTTTCAGATGTAAAATTGTATTAAAGCGTTCGTCCGTCGCATAAAATTTCATTGCTTGATAATAGTGCTCAACAGTAGGAAAAGTATAAAATTTTCCATCAACTTCAATATTTATAGGGAACTCCGCATATGGACTTAAAAACCACCATTTTCCGACCGGCGAACAAAATTTAATCTCTGCAACCATTTTTAAATTTTCCTCTTGTAGATATTGCGGATTTTATTGCGATTTAATTATTTTTTCAACTATTTTTATAACTGTTTGATTTTATTGCATTGTTACCATAACGAATTCGTAAAAATTCCCCAAATACCTATTTTTGAAAACATAACTTTCGAACTCATATAAGCGTTTGATTTAAAAAGAAAAAGCAGGCTTTTTACTGCCTGCCGTTTGTATTGGTGATCCCAACGGGATTATTTCGCTTGCGCTTCATCCACTGCGCTCATCGGTATTGCCGACCGGCGTTCTTCCGCCCGCCTTTCGCTTGTAGTCGAACCCATTACCTATGGGTTCAAATCTCTGTTGCTATCATTCTCAATCAAAAAAACCTCCCACGAGGGGAGGCTTTTTTATTGGTGATCCCAACGGGATTCGAACCCATATTACCACCGTGAAAGGGTGATGTCCTAACCATTAGACGATGGGACCATTTCGTCTTTCGGGCTTGTTTATACATATAAAAATTTAATTGGTCAAGATTTTTTTTACATCCCCCGTTGAAATATTTTTTTTCGTTACCATCTATATGAAAGAATATTCTAATTTAAGGAGGACTAATATGACTGATTTTGAAGCTCATCTTGATAATGAAGAGTTTGAGAATTTTCTTATCAATAACTTTGAAAATATCAAAAAACAAGGCGCCGCTTTTATTGATATTTTGGAAAAGTTGGCTCAAATGCTTGATGATGACAAAGTTTCTGAGATTATTGAAAAATTAAAAAACAGCTAATTTCGCTCTTTTCTGATTGCTTCAATATTGCGTATATAGGCCAAACTTGTCGCCATTTCTTCAATATTTATCGGAAGCTTGTGTCGCCAGTTAGGATGTTTATCACGATCGGTCCCCGGTAAATTTTGCATTTTTTCAACCCCAAACACATCTTCAAGTTGTATCAGGCACACTTTTGCACTGCTTTTGGCTAAATAGGTATGAACAGCCTCTTCCAAACCTTCGGGATATTTCTCTCCATATAAATAATCTCCGTGCCGATGGTTATCTTGCGGCCAAACTCCGGCACAATCCATGGCATGTAACAGCTGCCAGCGGTCGCTTTCTCTTTTGTGATAGGCGTTTTGCTTGTCTTGCTCGCTCTTGATTAACCCAAGATTATACGACGTTTCGATATCATAGCCAAACCACCAAGCCTTTAGCGGTGCCATATCGTGAGTGCCGACAGAGGTAAATACCTTTTGCGGATAGTTTGCCGGCTGTTTGAACTCGCCATAGCCGTTATCCCAGCGCTCTGCCCACAAAACCGACATAGAATATATGTTTTTGGCTTGGATTTTATCTAAAAAGCCGTCGGGGATGGTCCCTATGCTCTCGCCTACTATCATACATTTGTTTAGTTCACTTTCGATGGCGACAATATTGAGCATATCTTCAAAATTGTAGTGTATATATGTGCCCTCACCTTCTTTGGCCTCAGGAATTATAAACAAACGCATAAGGCTCATTACATGGTCGATACGCAAAGCTCCCGCTCCTTGCATGGCGGCGCGCAGAATCTTTATAAAGGGCTCATAAGCGCGTTCTTTCAACTCCAACGGGTTAAAAGCACCCAAATTCCATTTTTGGCCGCCGGGGAAAAATACATCCGGCGGAGCACCTGCTCCGCTATATTTATAATATACAGACTCGTCATTCCACAATTCGGCACTGTCGCGCCCTACCCCAAGCGCCAAATCACGATACAGACCTATCTTCAGGCCTTGTTTTTTTACTTCGGCAAAAACCATATCCAATTGGCGACTGGCTTCAAATTGTAAGAATTTGAAAAATTCTATACGCTCGGCATTGGCTTGACAGAATTTTTTAACTTCTATGGTGTTCGGATTTTGGAATTGTTTGCCCCAACTGTGCCATCCGCCCCAATGTTTTGGAGATTCTTCTTCATATAAACACAAAAATGCAGCAAGATTTTGCAAGTCAGCGCCTTTTTCTCGGCAAAAATCAGTAAAATCTTGATAACGTTTTTTATCTTGCAACATTCTTGAATATAATTTTTCCAAAACTTGTATTTTGATGGTATAGACATCACTATATGAAATATATTCATCAGCATTGAGTTTTTTTATTTGCTCTTTCAAAGATGAAATGTCTTCTTTTTGAAATTCGGGAACTTTTTCAACATCAATATATATAGGATTTAAGAATAACCTGCTCATGGACATGTATGGGCTTGCTTCTTCAGGATAGCTGTGGTTGAGCACGTTAATCGGGTTTATGCCTACTACATCGGCGCCGGTTTTACCGCAAAGCTTGATGAAATTCAACAGGTCAGTAAAATCACCTATACCCCAGTTGCGTTTGCTGCGAAGTGCATATAATTGGAGAGCATAGCCCCAAATTTTTTCATTATCAACAGTAGGAGATTGATAGCAGGTTTTTGGGGCAACGGCAAAAGTTGAAGTATATTCTTTTGTATTTATTTTTAATTTTAAGTCATAGTAGCCAATAGCTAAAGGAGTGGTTATCTCAAAAATGACTTTGGTATATTTGCCAAAAGTTTCATCACTAATGTTTACTATATATGATATGTCTTCTTTGTTTTTTGTGCCTTTGTGAAACAAAGTTAATAAATAATCGCTTTCAATATCTGTGGTGAGGATAACTGCATCAAAATATAAATTGCCGTTTTCTCTGACATATACACTTTCTAATGTCTTCTGCCATCTTTTTTTGTTGATTTTTTCAAGTGATGCTTCAATATCTGTCGGAGTTTCGGCTTTATAACCAAGAATATTGCAAAAAAAGCGCAATGTTTTTTCTGATGTTTGATAAGGAGTATCGGACAAAAAACGATTATAATACTCGGTGGCTATTCCAAGTTTTGAAGCCAACATTTGCAGTTTTTCGTTCATTGTTCTCTCCCTTATTTTTTAATTTGAAAAAGCACCACACTCCATGCCGGAACTTTTATGCTTGCGCCGGAATGTATTTTTTGTTCAGTATTAAAACTATCTGATGTATCAAGCAAAAGTTTCCAATCCTGATATTCTAAATTTGGCAATTTCCAAGAAATTTCTTTGTCATCCGAAGATAAAATGCATAATACAAATTTGCCATCATCATGCACACAATAGGACAATATTTTGCGGTTGCCGTCATACCAATCTATATCCCGCATTTCTTGCCCTTTTTCATTATACCAAATCATGTCTTTTATGCCTTTGGCATCTGCCTTGCCGGTAAAGAAATCTTTTTTATTGAAAATTTTCAGACTATTGCGCAGACGGATAACTTTTTTTACATAGCGAACAAAATTTCGGTCTTTTTTATCTATCGCTTCCCACGCAATCCAGTTGATGATATTATCTTGGCAATATGGATTGTTATTACCTAAGTGCGATTTTAGGAACTCGTCGCCCGAAGTTATCATCGGTGTTCCGAACGATAACAACAAAGTAGCAAAAATGCTTTTGGCGCGCAAGTAACGATTTTGCAAAACGGTCTCATCGTTTGTTTCTCCTTCTATGCCGGAGTTCCAACTATAGTTTACGTTATGCCCATCGCGGTTATCTTCACCGTTGGCTTTGTTGTGTTTGAAATTATAACTTATAAGATCATGCAGACAAAAACCATCATGTGAAGTTACAAAATTTATGCTGCTATATATGTTGCGATTGTTGTAGTGGAAAATATCGCTCGAGCCGGATAGACGACTTGCCATTTCAGCGACTTGATATTGGTCGCCTTTCCAAAATCTTCTGACAACATCGCGATATCTGTCATTCCATTCAAACCAACCGGACGGAAATGCTCCAAGTTGATAACCGCCATAACCCAAATCCCACGGTTCGGCAATAAGTTTTGCATTTTGCAGAATCGGGTCTTGTTGCAATGCATATAAAAATGAACTGTTTTGTGTGAAATTGTTTTGTCGGCGACAAAGGGTGCTGGTCAGATCAAATCTGAAACCGTCAACATGCATGGATTGTTTCCAATAGCGCAGAGAATCCATTACCATTTGAATAACAAAGGGATTGTCAAAATTTAGTGTTGAGCCGCAACCGGTTGTATCTTGGTATAAGCGTGGGTTTTCCGGATTTAGCTTATAATATGATTGGTTGTCTATCCCTCTGTAACACGAAGTCGGGCCAAGTTGGTTGCCCTCGCCGGTATGGTTATAGACAACATCCATAATGACTTCAATTCCGGCTCGGTGGTAAGAGTTGATCATTTGTTTGAAATCATTTATGTCATTGTCCACAAGATATGACGGTTCAGGGGCAAAATATGAAATTGTTTCATAGCCCCAGTAACTTTGTTGATAGGTGTTTGGAAAAACTTTGTCAGCAAAAAAAGCTTGTGAGGGTAAAATTTCAACCGAAGTTACGCCCAACCATTTTAAATAATTTACAATCGCCGGAGAAGACATCCCCAGAAACTTTCCTCTGTATAAATCTTTTACTTTTGGATGAAGCCGGCTAAATCCTTTTACATGCGTTTCATAAATAATAGTTTTTTCGTCGGGAATTTTGCAAAAATTTTTATCTTTCCAAAGGTATTCTTTTGTATCAACCACAACAGATTTCGGGACATAGGGGGCACTGTCCAAAGTGCTGAACGACAAGTCTTGTTTCGGGCTGTCAATATCATATCCGAATATTGCTTTGTGCCAAGTCAGCTTGCCTATAATTTTTTTTGCATATGGA
>JAGCXO010000040.1 GCA_017961285.1 Alphaproteobacteria bacterium
ATATTGAGAATACATCAGCATTATCTGGTTGTGATGCTGGTACAAGTTAGTAATAAACTCTGTTCGAAATGTGCTGTTATCGTACCGCCAGTTAAAAAACCGTCCGAATAGGGCGGTTTTTTTAGTGGCGCAGGGCTCGAACCGAGAGGCTCGCTAAGTAAAAAACTGACATAATGTCAGTTTTTTGTCTGCAAGAGCAACGTAACATCTTAAATGAGAGAGGGCAGCGAAAGTAACCGAAACGAATTTAGATGCCGTTGAGAAGAGTCCTGTACTCTCCGCCAGTTAAAAAACCGTCCGAATAGGGCGGTTTTTTTAGTTTCTTTTTATTTATATTCAAAAGTTATGTTATTGACTATTTTCATATACTGAAAGATAATTAATCTGAAAAAATTAATTTAATAAGGACAAAAATGGACAAGCAAGAAATTTTGAATTGTTTATCATCTTTTCCCTATGACTGCAAAGAATATTGGCTGGTTACCGGTGCAGCCATGGTTTTATATGGAATCAAGAAGCAAACCGCAGATATTGACCTTGGTTGCACCTCAGAATTAGCAGATAAACTTGAAGCAGAAGGTTACCTTTTGAGGAAAACAAAAGACGGTAAAAGATATTTTAAATATGGCAATAATATCGAAATTTTTGAAGAATGGTTGTGTGATACCGTTAAAATCATCGATAAAATTCCGGTTGTATCAATCAAAGGTTTGATAGAAATAAAACAAAATCTCGGCCGCGAGAAAGATATGAAAGATATTGAACTTATCCGCTCATTTATCAAATATAATAATATCAGTTTATAAGTGCAACCATGCAAGTTTATATTGAAGATTATACAATCGCGATAATAAAATGTGTTCTTACCATAAAAAAAGCTTAGGTCTTCAAACCTAAGCTTTCTTAAATCAAGTCAAATATCTTAGTCTTCTTTATAAAGTTCTTCGACCTTAACTTTTTTATCGCTGATAGCAACTTTGCTCAAAACGTGGTCAATCAGCTTTTCTTCCATAACCGGAGCGCGCAAAGCCTCTAAGGCTTTCGGATTTTTGAGATAATAATCCAAAACAGCTTTTTCTTGTCCGGGATATCTTTTAGCCTCGTTTTGAATAGCAGCATTCATATCTTCAGGCAAGACCTTAATTTTTGCCTGTTCACCTACCTCTGCCAACAACAAACCGAGCTTAACACGGCGAGTGGCGATTTTTTTATACTCATCCATCAAATCTTTTTCCGGAGTATTTTTCTCGTGTTCGTCGAGTTGATTCAACTCTTTTGCACGCTTATATTGCTTTTCAATGTTTGCAAATTCGGCATTAACCATACTTTCCGGAACCTCAAAACTATATTGCTCATCCAACTTATCCAAAAGCTGACGCTTAAGTTGAACTTTTGATGCGGAGGCATAATCTTCGGCAATACGTGTGCGGATCTTATCCTTTAATGCGGCCAAATCCTTTTCACCGACAGATTTCGCAAATTCGTCATCAATCTCAATCTTTTTGGGTTGGCGAATAGCCTTTACGGTAACAGCAAAAACAGAATCTTTTCCGGCCAAGTTTTTAGCATGATAATTCTCAGGGAATTTAACTTTTACATCAATTTTATCGCCAATTTTTGCATTGATAAGTTGGTCTTCAAAACCCGGAATAAATGTATTTGACCCCAGCTCCAAAGGATAGCTTTCGCCTTTTCCGCCCTCAAATTCTTTGCCGTCAACCGAGCCGACAAAGTCAATAATAACGCTGTCGCCTTTTTGGGCTTTATAAGTTGTATCTTCAACCTTGGTGGTCTCGCGGCGCGAATGAGCGATATATCCCAAAGCTTTTTCAACTTCTTCTTCCGGAACGTCAGAAGTCAATCTCTGCAACTCAATTTTAGAAAAATCGCCGATTTCAATTTCCGGCAACAATTCAGTTGTAATTTCAAGCTCAATATCTTTACCTTCATTAAATTTCTTAATTTCGACCTTAGGCTGCATAGCCAAACGCAGTTTATTATCAGCAACCAGCTTATTTACCGTCTCGTTAACAGCCTCGTCCAAAACCTCGCCCATAACCGAAGCACGATATTTTTGACTAATCATGGCTTTTGGAGCTTTTCCCGGTCTAAAACCGGCAATTTTAGTAGTTTTGGCCAAACGTTCAAGAGCGGCATCTACTTTTGTTTCAAAATCTTTATTGCTGATGGTTGCATTAAACACTTTTTGCAAGCCGTTATTTTTCTCATTATTCTTCGTCATTTATTTTCTCTTTCTTACTTGAAATCACCACAAAAAATGGTGCGGGCGAAGGGACTTGAACCCCCATGACTTGCGCCATCAGATCCTAAGTCTGACGTGTCTACCAATTTCACCACGCCCGCACTTGCTTTTGGCTGCATAGTATATGTTTTTTTCAATAAATCAAGCTAAAAATTAAAAAAAAGTGAATTAAACCGCAATTTAATTCACTTAAAATAAACAAATTTGAGATTATTCTTTCTGTCCGCCCATATACTTGTGCAGTCTGTTAAATACATTGGGCTTCTCTTGTTCTTTTTCCTGCGCTTTCTGTTCATCGCTTTGCGTAGTTTTGTTTGCCGCTTCCTTATAAGATTCCTGCAATTCTTGATTGTTTTGATTATTTTTCAAAACATCGTCAGCAAAAGCCTTTGTTTCGGCATTGTTTTGATATTTATACAACTCTTCGCCAAGTTTTTCTGGGCTATATTTTGTGCCCTCCGGACTTGTTTTGATACGTTCATCAACGTCATGCAAAAGCTCAGTGCGCTCTGCCTCATATTTTTGCTGAACATAGGTTGGCGCTTGTGCATCAGGTTTTTGTTTAGACATTTCCTCAAAAGCCTTCAAAGGATCATCTTTATAAACATCTTTGATTTCTCTTGATTTTTTACGAAACTCCAAAATTTGAATTACCGGAGGCTTCTTTTCAGAACCTTTTTCGGACTTTTCTTCCCCGTCATTACTGCCTTTTTCCTGACGAGCGGAATCTTCTTTTTTCAGCTCATCTTTACCATGCTGACTTTTATCGGATTTACCTTTTTCATCATCAAGCTAATTTGGTTTATTTTCATCAAGCTTATTAGATTCTCCTTTTGGTTTATTTGGACCTTTTTCACTGTCGAGCTTGTCATCTTTATGATTTTTGCCATAACCCCTAAATCCGCCGTCGGCAACCAAATCAGCCTCGGGTTCACCGTGGTGGTGGTGGTGATGCGGGTGCGGAGGGATTCCTATATCATTACCCAGTTTTGTTTTTGCAATAGAAAGAATTTCGTCAGCTTCTTCTTGCGATTTCAGCTTGCCGGCTTCTTGCATTATACGGACAACTTCTCTGCTCGACAAACGCTGTTGCGCCAATTGAGCGCGCAATGATTCATAATCATTTGTTTTCTTAGGTGTTTTATCTTTACTCATAACACATCTCCCCAAAAGGGTTTCCTCATAACACCATTATATCCTTTTTGTCCAAAAAGGTCAAGCCCTTTTTATTTTACATTTGTGTTACAATTTTAAATAAAATTGCCCTAAATTTTACAACGTTTGCGGAGATAGAGTGCAACAATTATCGCTGTCAAAACCAAACCGAAGCAAATTGCTTGTGCAAGTGGCAAATTGAGCAAAATCGGCGCATAGCCCAAATAGGTCATGCAAACTGAGGTGATAAATATTGCGGGGATTACGGCAATCAGCTCATTTTTGTGATGTTCGCGCAGATAAAACGCACCAACCCAAAGCATAATGCTTGCCAAGAGCTGGTTTGCCCAACCGAAATAAACCCAAATTTTGTTCAAATCTATAAAAGCCATCGCCGTGGCAATACAAAGAATTATGGCACTCAAAAACAATCTGTTTTTGATTTTCTTTTGGTCGGATTTTAGAAAATCGGCGCAAGAAAGTCTTGCCGAGCGCAAAGCCGTATCTCCGGTGGTGATAGCCAGAAATATAACCGATAAAACAGCCAACATACCGCCCCATTGTCCCAAAAATGCTTTTGAAACCTCGGAAACAACCGCACCGGCGTTGCCAGTCGAGCCCAAAGCTATGTTTAAACCTTCGGCTCCGTTATAAAAGGCAATTCCCAGTGTTGCCCATATCAGGGCGATAAAGCCTTCGGTTATCATGGCACCGTAAAAAACCGGACGAGCGTATTTTTCGTTAGTGATACATCTTGCCATCATGGGGGACTGGGTGGAGTGAAAACCGCTCAAAGCACCGCATGCGATCGTGATGAACATTAGCGGAAATATCGGTTTTGAGAGAGGATTTTGGTTTAGGGTTGTGAGGTCGGGATAAAATTCTATGCCTTTGCCAAACAAAACTATCAGCAACAAAAAAGTGGAGATAATCAGGCAGGCGCCAAAAAAGGGATAAAAACGACCGATAATCTTGTCAATCGGCAACAAGGTGGCCAAAAAGTAGTATCCGAAAATTATTCCAAGCCATGCCGCAAAAGGCAAACCGGTCGCGTTTTCGAGCATGTGTGCCGGCGTTTGTGCAAAAATCGAGCCGATTAAAACGAGCAGAAAAACTAATAAAAAGATGAAAAAATAATGGAATTTTTCGCCCAAATATTTTTTTACAAAAACAACGATAGTCGAGCCTTTGTTGCGCATGGACATTGTGCCGGAGAGCATATCATGAACTGCGCCGGCAAAGATTGAGCCAAAGACAATCCACAGGAGGCATACCGGTCCGTAGAGGGCGCCCAAAATGGCACCGAAAACGGGGCCAAGTCCGGCAATGTTCAAAAATTGTATCAAAAAGATTTTGCTCGGTTTCAGCGGCACAAAATCAATGCCGTCCGCCATAGTGATTGCCGGCGTTTTGTTTTCGGGGTTAATATCCAAAATTTTTTCTACTACGGCGCCATAAAGGAAATATCCGCCGATGAGCATTGCGCTTGCCAATAAAAATAAAATCATAGTTTAATTCTCCTGCTTTTGAATGCTATATTTTTTTTGCCGTTTTTTCAATAGAAAAATGTGCAGATAAATTTGCTTGCAAAATTGTAATAAATGTGTTTTTATCCGCTTAAATTTATGAATAACAACAAATTGAGCTCTAGTAATGACAGAAAAAATCAATCCTCGCAAAACTTTTGCGATTATTTCTCACCCGGATGCCGGTAAAACCACACTGACCGAAAAACTTTTGCTGTTCGGAGGTGCCATTCAGCAGGCAGGTGCGGTAAAAGCCCGTGGCGAAAGCAGACATGCTCGCTCCGACTGGATGAAAGTTGAGCAAGAGCGCGGAATTTCCGTTGCTTCTTCGGTGATGAATTTTGACTATAAAGATATTACTTTCAACCTTTTGGATACCCCTGGTCACGAGGACTTTTCCGAAGATACATATCGTGTGCTGACAGCGGTCGATTCGGCGGTGATGGTCATAGATTCCGCCAAAGGTATTGAGAGCCAAACCAAGAAGTTGTTTGAAGTCTGCCGTTTGCGTAATGTGCCGATTATTACTTTTATCAATAAGCTCGACCGTGAGGGAAGAGATCCGTTTGAGTTGCTTGATGATATTGAAAAAACTCTGGCTTTGGATGTTACTCCGGCAAGCTGGCCGATTGGTATGGGAAAAGACTTTTTGGGCTGTTATGACCTGATTAATGACCAACTGATTTTGATGAACAAAACCGGTGATAAGTCGCAGATTAATGCTATGATTGAGACTTGCAAAGGTTTAGATGACGAAAAGCTGGATAAATTATTGCCGCAACATGCTGTAGCCAAATTGCGTGAAGATGTTGAAATGGTGCGCGAACTTTGCCCCAATTTTGATAAAAAGGCATATCTTGACGGTGCGCTGACACCGGTATTTTTCGGTTCGGCAATCAACAATTTTGGTGTTAAGGAAGTTTTGGAGGGCTTGCACGAATTGGCACCGCAACCTTTGGCAAGACCGGCTTTGGAGCGTTCGGTTGCGCCGAATGAGAACAAAGTTACCGGCTTTGTGTTCAAAATTCAGGCCAATATGGACCCAAAACACCGCGACCGCATTGCTTTTATGCGCATTTGTTCGGGGCATTTCAAAAGAGGTATGACTTTGACACAGGTGCGTGACGGAAAACCGCTCAAAGTTGCTACACCGGTGATGTTTTTGGCGCAAGAACGTGAGTTGGCCGAAGATGCTTTTGCCGGAGACATTATCGGTATTCCAAATCATGGGCAGTTGAGGATTGGTGACAGTTTGACCGAGGGGGAGAAGTTGCATTTTACCGGAATTCCGAGTTTTGCGCCGGAATTGTTGAAATCGGTGCGTGCGCTAGACCCGTTGAAATCAAAACACTTGGGAGATGCTTTGAAGCAAATTGCCGAGGAGGGCGGTGCGAGTATTTTCAAACCTATCGTCGGTTCGGAGTGGATTGTCGGTGTTGTCGGTGTTTTGCAATTTGAGGTTATGGCCGACCGTATCAAAAACGAGTTCGGGTTGCCGGTAATGTTTGAACCGACACAATATTATACCGCGCGTTGGGTTAGTTGTGATGACAAGGCGGTTTGGAAAAAGTTTTATGATACAAACCAGATGAATATTGCGCTCGATAACAACGGACAAGATGTGTTTTTGGCACGCAACGCATGGCATTTGAACAAAATTAAGGAAGATTTTCCCAAGCTGGTTTTGAGCAAAACCAGAGAGCAAACGTTTTAAGCGCGTTATTATGCATCATTATATTTGTCATCGCTCCGAAGACAGAATGTCTGAGGTCAAGCGATCTTCGAATTTTTTATATAAGGAAGCAGTGCTGGTGCACTGAAGTTTGGATTCCTTGACGCACGGACGCTTTCGCGCCGAGCGAGGAATGACAATAAAAAAACTAATTCAAAGATCCCTTGAATTATTTCGCGGGGCGAAAAAATAGGGATGACTTTAAAAAAAGAAAAGGCAGAGAAAATCTCTACCTTTTCAAACAAAACCATTAACCTATGAGTGGGGAACCCGTCCCCTTAAGATTCAAAATTTCCTCCTCCCGTTGAGGACGATTTTTCAATCTCCTCGATGATTTTTCGAAGAGATTTAATGTCCTTAACAGCCCACTTCTCGTCAAGCCATCCTGTCCTAATGACTCCGGACTGTTTCATGTGGGGTTCCTTCTTGATTGACCCGTCGGGGAGGCCATAATATCCACCCCCGGAGGTTGCGAAGTAATAGACGAGAAATTCTTCCCGCCCAATCTTCAAGATCATTGGCCACATATCATGGACTTGAAGTCCTTTTGACTTTATTTTAGTCATAAAGACTTCAGGACGAATCATGCGGATTTCAACCGCTTTTCCGTCCTTCATCCATACGAAAATGTTTTCCTTTTTTGTGAGGAAAACTTTTGAGGTTCCAATGACGAGAACTTCGCCAGTGAAACAGTTATCCTTTGCAAGGACAACGTCTGGGGCTTGCTCAACCTCCTTCGAGGTGGCGATGTTAGTAGGAGCCGGATTAGTAACAGTGGCCTTTGGCTTAACGCTGTCGGCCTTTGGGGTTGCGGTGCTGCTGGTTTGCGCATAAGCCCCTGCAACCATGAGGACAAATGCAACCAATAATAATACTGTTTTTTTCATAATTTTTTTTATTTTTTTTGTTTATAATAATTTCTAGGTAATGCCACAAATATCATTTTTTGACTATTTTGTCAACTGTTTTTTTTGACAATGTTTCAAAAAATACTTGTTTTAACATTTTTTGGCTGTAAAATGATAGCAAATATTTGGGAGAATATATAAATGGGCAAAAAACTTTTGCTTGTCGCGGCAATATATTTTGGAGTTTCTTTCTCCGTTGCTCAGGCGTGGACGCAGAGGCTTCCGCCGGAGGATTTTAATGAAATGTATTCTCTTGCCAGCAGCGGCAAACTTGGCTCTTTGCAGGCCGCCGCCGCTCGCGGACTTAATCTAAATGCCCAAAACCCGCAAGGCGACAGCGGTATTTGTGTTGCCATAAAACAAGGCGATATTCTCGCTTATAACACTTTCATTAAAGCCGGCGCCCACATTCATCCTCCTTGCATGAACTATTTTTCACAAGCCGAACTGGACAGGTTTCATTCCAGACCGCAGGTGATAAAATATTCCGAATATCCCACATCTTTCAAACCGCGTGAGAGCAAAGATTGGGCGATTGTCGCCGGAGTCGGCGCCATTATCGGTAGCATCGTTTGGGTGATGACATTGTTGACACAGTAGTGTGTTTTATATATTCAGACCTTTTTGTTCTTTTTTCTTTTTCCACTTCAACTTTGCATAAAGGCGCATATCGGCGACTTGGTCACTTTCATCAACAATTTCTTTACCCAAGATAGTTTCAATGATATCTTCCAAGGTTATAATACCAATCCAGTTGCCATAAGGATCAACAACCAAAGCGATATGATTGCGGTCTTTGAGCATAAAAGACAAAACATCTTCTATCTTTGCCTCTGGCCCAAAACTGCGCATCGAACGAGCATATTGGTCAACCAAATCTTTATCAGCAGCCTTAAACGAGTTAGACTTGTGGATATATCCCATATAAACCTGCTTATCTTCATCAATGATTGGAAAACGAGAAAAAGGGGTTGTTTTCAAAAAAGCATCAAATTCTTTAATGGTCATCCCCGGTTTAACCGTATGAACAACCGTGCGCGGTGTCATAATATCTTCAACATGTACCTGTGAAAGATTGATAGTGTTCCTAATCATACGATATTGATTATCGGTGATAACTTCTTCTTCTTCGGCCATACGAGAAAGAGCGCTGATTTCTTCTTTTAGAGTGGAGGAGTCATCATCATTTTCAAACCACCCCATAATAAAATGTGAAATATAAAGTATGGGTTTTAACAACACAACCAAAACACCGACAACAGATGCCATAAAGGGAGCAATTTGCCGCCAATATGTTGCACCGATACTCTTTGGCAAAATTTCTGATACAATCAAAATTGAAAGCGTCATCAATCCCGATGCAACCCCCAAATATGCTTGCCCGAAAAGTGCAGTAACCTGCGCACCGACACCTGCCGCACCAATTGTATTGGCAATAGTATTAAGAGTCAAAATCGAGGCCAAAGGCGAGTCCATATTTTGTTTTATATCATTCAGCTTTATATAAAGCTTTGGATTTTTATCTTTGAGCTGAGCAATAAAACTCGGTGTAATAGAAAGTAAAGTTGCCTCCAAAATCGAGCATAAAAAAGAAATTAAAATTGCCAAAGCGGCAAATATGATAAGCATTAACATTTTATATATTTTTTCCTGTTATTCATTATAAATAAGCAACATATATGAAATATGCTCAAAAGTAAAGAATTTTTAACAGAGGTATAAATATGACCAAAAAAATTGCACTTGTTTCCGACTTTGACGGCACCATAAGCGACAATGATTTTTTTTATTATCTTGCAGAAAAATATTTTGATCAAGCAATGCTTGAGCCGTGGAATCAATATCTATCCGGTCAAAAAAAGCACTTTGAGGCCCTAAACGAAATGTTTTCACAATTGCATATTTCTCCGGAAGAATTAAAAAAATTTATTTCGGGCATAAAAATCGATAAAACTTTTTATTCTGTGCTTAAATTCTGTAAAAACGAAAATATTCCGGTTTATATTTGCAGTGCCGGATGCGATTATTATATCAAAGAACTGTTGCGCGATAATATAGAAAAATACAACCTTCATATTGTCAGCAATAATGGCACATATTCTCCGGTTTGCGGCTTGCAGATGTCGCCAAATAAAGAGTTTTTTGATGAAAATTTAGGTGTTTCCAAAACAAATCTAATAAAACATCTCAAAGAAAATCGATTTTTTGTAGTTTTTTGCGGAGACGGCCGTCCCGATGTTGGACCGGCACTTTTGGCTGACAAAGTTTTTGCCCGCAAAACACTTTATCAAGAATGCCTCAATAAGAAGATTGCCGTTGAGCTGTTACAAAATTTTAATCAGGTTAAAAATTTTTTGGAGGAGAACATAAAATGAAATATCCGCTCAGTATAAATCGTCAGATAAATATTCCTTATTTGCTGAAAATCGGCAATGGAAAGATTGCCAAAATCGGGCGCTATATGTTCGATAAAGATATGTTGGAAATTGCGGTTTTTTGGGGCGAAGGCATGCCGCAAATCTTGGGAAAAACATTTTATAAGGGGCTAAAAGAATATAAGATAAAAATTTCTCACGAGCAAACGGTCGATTCGATTGCCATTGAAGATATAACCAAAACAGCATTTTCTCTGCCGAGCACAACCAAAGCAATCATAGGTATCGGCGGTGGCAAAGCTCTCGATTTTGCCAAATATGCGGCATATTTGCTGAAACTTCCCTATATTAGCGTGCCGACATCTACTTCAAACGACGGCTTTTGCTCTCCATCATCATCATTGACTGTCGCCGGCGAGCGAAAAAGCATCAAATCTTCAATCCCATACGGAGTTGTTGTTGACCTTGATGTGGTAAACAGCAGTCCGATAATCTTTTTATATTCCGGTGTCGGCGATATGTTTTCAAAAGTCAGCGCACTATGGGATTGGAAGCAAGCCGCCCTAAAAGGACTTGAAAAATATAATGATTTCGCCTCAATGCTTTCCTATAACTCACTTGATTTGCTATATATCCGCCACAGCAATGACATTACAAGTCCGCAGTTTCAGCGCAGCTTGGTAAATTCTTTGTTATATAGCGGAATTGCGATGGAAATTGCCGGAACCTCACGTCCGGCCAGCGGTTCAGAGCATCTTATCTCTCATGCATTAGATAAAATCTCTGCTCATCCGCAAATGCATGGGCTTCAGGTTGGTGTTGCCAGTTATCTTTGTGCCCGGCTCCAAAATAATGATGCCGCGGATGATTTGCGTGATATTTTGCAAAAGGTAGGCTTTTTTGATTTTGTTGCTAAAAATCCGCTCAATAAGCAAGATTTCTTAAATGCCCTCAAAATCGCTCCCCAGATAAAAGATAATTATTATACCATTTTATCAGAACCAAAAAGCTATAAAAATGCCGTAAAACTAATTGAAAAAGATGAAATATTACAAAAAATAATCAAAGATTAGTTTTTTCGGCTCTGCTTAAATTTCATGGTTAAATTAGCACAGAATTTGAACACAGGTTTCAAAATACGCGGAGCTTGGCCGATAACCTTAAAATTGATCGCAACTCTGTCCAGACCGCATTCCAGCGCAATTCCCAGACGATGATGTCCGTTATTAACGGTGTCTTTAACCCCCATCATTCTAAGCAGCATAATTTCAATCGGGTATGTATCATCATACCCATTTTCCATACTGTTATACAATTTCTCATAACGAGCCATTCTTTCTTCATCTGTTCTGCGATATAATGGATTCGTAAAAGTATAGGCATTTTCTTTACTGCGAAAACTGCGCTCAATCTTCATCTTTCTGATTTCTGCCGGATTCATATGATATATATTAGACGACCAATACTGATATTTTTTTCGCAGCGGTCGTATAAATATACAAAAGAAATTATAAGCACAAATTTCACTTACAAAGGCGATTCTGACACTTATATATTTCTTATTTTCTTTTTTTGCCTTCTCCAAAATTTTTCGTCCGGACAACAAAGAATCTGGTTGGTTTCTTCTCAACAACACAACCACTTTACCTTTACTTTCATAAGGCAAATCTGCATCATTCAAAGCAATGATATCGGCAAGTTCTATGTTATAGGTTTCAGAAGATATGCAAAAATTATTCATGATGTTTTCCCTAGAGCGAAAGTATATAAAATTTTACCCCATAAAGCAACCAATAATTTACAAATATTAAACAAATTATTACTTGTGAAAACTCTAAAAATATGATATATTATATTATATAAACATTAGAGGAGAAAAATTATGATGCAGAATAATCCTCAAATAACTCTGGGCGAAAGCTTTCTCCTTCAGCTTCAAGAGGCTGAAAGCAAAGGGCTTATGTTCGCGGCTTTGGAAAAAATTGTGGCCACATATTATCCCCAAAATGACCTTTTAAAAAGTGTTGAGAAACTTTCAGATTTTTATTCTGTAGCATCTTATCAAAGCAAGCTTGCCCGCATTCGTATAGAATATAATGCTCGCGCCGTCAAAGAAATCAGTTCACGAATTGTCGGTCTAAACAATTTTGGGCAGGATAACTATAAATACAAAGACAAAATAGTGCGTAAATTAAATTTGTTAATCAATAATCGTCCTACTTTAGATGAAATGATATACATAACAATGGCATCTTATGTTGATAGAGGATATGGCTCAATTGAGAGCTTCAAAAAAGAAATAGCCGATCATATCAGAGAAAATATGTCTGCATCCGGCCAAACAAAGCTTGAAATTCAGTGTCAGGAAGACGTTTGCCAAGTTTAACTTAAAATAATTCCTGTTGTCTTTTTTGCCCCAAAGATTGCATTGCTTCTTTTACAATCGGTATGGAAACTGCTCTTTTATAAGAAAGAGATATATTATCAATTTCTGCAACCAAACGATGAGCATATTCAAAAGAACGATGCATATTAAGCAATATATAATTTACCACTTCGGGAGAGACCAAAATTTGTCTGTCGGTAAAAAGTTTGATTATCAAAGAAGAAAGCAATTCATCATCCGGCTCATTTATGGCAATTGCCGGAATCATTTTTAATCTTGAAAACAAATCAGGCAACTTTATGCCCAATCTTGCCGGTGCAGTTTTTGCCGTAAACAAAATAAATCCGCCCTGATTTCTATACCAGTTAAAAAGGTGAAATAGAGCTTCCTCATTTATTTCTTCGCACAAATTCTCCACAATCAGACACTTATTAAAGTCAAAAAGTTTCGGCGCAACATCCATCTCAATATCTGATGCTTTTATGCAAGGAATTGGATAAGGAAAATTTGTTTTTAGAGAAACATTTTGCGCAAATATATTCGCCAGATGTGTTTTACCGCAATGTTCGGGGCCATAAATACAAAGCCCGAAAGCAGGCCAGTCAGGCCACATCTCAACCATCTCAAATGCCTCAACATTGCATGGCGCGACAATAAAATCTTCTTTGCTCATAAAAGGCTGATGAGCAAAATTAAAAGGAAGTTGATGCGATTTGTCTGCCATATTATTCCCTACTCAATACATCAAAAATTTTTTGTGTCAAATCTGCCAAACTGAATGGTTTTGATAAAAACTCAAAGTCGCTTGAAACCGCATGCTCATTGCGCGCAATTTCTTCCGAATATCCGGATGCCAAGATAATTTTAATGTCCGGAATTTTTTCTTTTACGATTTTCCCCAGTTCTATACCATTCATGCCTGGCATTACCATATCAGTAATCAACAAATTGATATCCTGAATATTTTTTAGTTGTTCTAAGGCATTTTCTGCAGAATTGCAAGCAATAACATTATAACCTTTTTTCTGCAAGGCTCTAACGGCAAAATTGCGCACAGAATCTTCATCTTCAACAAACAGAATTTTAATGTCTTTATTTGCACGTTTCCCGTCGATTCCTTTATCAATGGCAGATACATTTAGCCCAAATATCAACTTTTGATTTATAGGTGTAACCGGAGCATTTTTTTGTCGCTTTACATTAGTAATCGGAGAATTTCTGTCAGCTGTCAGATTTCGAGGTTTGTTGTCTTCCTCCTGTTTATCTAAATCCGGATTATTTTCAAAGCGGGGCAAATAGATTGAAAAGGTTGTTCCTTGTCCCAAAACACTGTCCACATTGATAAAACCGCCGGTTTGTTGCACAATTCCGGACACCACGGACAACCCAAGTCCGGTTCCCGAACCGACAACATTTTCTTTTGTTGAGAAAAACGGCTCAAAAATTCTGGTCAGATGTTCTTTAGCAATACCGCATCCCGTATCTTGAACATCAATTACGATAAAATCTCCCGGTTTAATGATTGCATCACCGAATTGCCTTGGAGTTTTTATCTCTTCCGTTCTGGTAACAATAGTCAGCACACCGTTACCGTTCATTGCATCTTTTGCATTAACCGCCAAATTTATTATAACTTGTGAAAACTGAACCGGATCCACTCGTGTAAATCCTAAATTTTCTCCGTGATGAAATTTCAAAATAATACGTTCGCCCAAAACGCGTTTTAACATTTGGCTCAGTTCAATAAAGTTTTCGGTAACATCAATATATTTAGGTTGCATCGGTTGTTTTCGAGAATAAGCCAACAATTGACGCACCAAACCTGCGGCTCTGTTTGCATTGTTTTTTACCTGCATCAAATCTGCAAATGAAGGATCGCCGACACCGTGCCGCAATAAAAGCAAATCACAAAAACCGATTATAGCAGTCAACAGATTATTAAAATCGTGTGCAATACCGCCGGCAAGTTGTCCGACAGCCTGCATTTTTTGTGCTTGTGCAAATTGAATTTCCAAATTCTTCTGTTCACTTGCATCAATGAGATAAAAAATCAAACCGCTGGGTTTTTCTTGGTTTCCGGAATACAATTTTTTCATGGGTGTTATATAGGCAATAACATTTTTTTCCGATTCCTTGAACGCAACCTGTAAATTAGTGGACTTCTTCTCATTTTCAGCCACGCTTTGCATTTCTCTTATCAAAGTATGATGATTGTTCTTATCAACAAAGTCCGTAAAAACATGCCCCAAACAATTTTCGTTATTTTTTTTCATTAACAACATCGCTTGCTGATTATAGTTTACAACATTTCCATTAACATCCGTAAAGACAATTCCGATTGGAGCAAAATCAAACAACCAACTGTTTTTATCTTTCACATCTTGCAAATTACTTTTTAAAACATCATCATTTGGCAAATCGACTATGGCGGCGGCTCTTGTTTTAATTTCATTTCCGTCACGAAAACTGTCTTGTTTTATACAACATTCAAAAGCTTCTCCCTTATTGTTCAGCATATGTATAAAACCGCTCCATGCTACATTGGAGGGAGGAACAAGAGAGTTTTCGGCTAAGAAGTCCGTAATTTTATTGCCGATAACTTCTTCTCTCTTTTTCCCGAGTTTTTCAGCCATAATATAATTGCAATATTCGATATTATATTCCTTATCAACAATATAAAGAGCAGTAGGCATATAATCGAGAAAATTATGCATAGAAAGGCGCTCATTTTGAAAAATCAGCTCCATATTATGTTCAGCGGTAATATCTCTGAAACTCCAATACAAATAAGAATTTTTTTGCACTTTTTTTATAGCAAACGGGCTTTCAAAAAAGTCTTTCTTACGCAAATCAATAGTTTTCAAAGAAACCTGAAACCAAGAAAAATTTTGTTGTTTTTGATTTTTTTCTGCCAAATTAAGCGCAATAACAACCCGAATATTTGAGAGGTTTATAAAAGCATTTTTCAGTTGCTGAAAAGCAAGGTTATTATTTTGTATCTCTGCCAAATGGTTTTGCAAAAACCACAAAATATTTTGCCCGCCGAAAAGTTCTTTTGCACCGTCGTTTTCAAGTATAATTTTTCCCTTAAAACTTTCAATTCTTTTAGCATTTGAACTTTGGCTAATCACCGCATTAGCAAAACCGCCGTAATTTAATGCTTCTTCTGCAGCTTTGAGTGTTTGCAATGACAAAATAAGACAAACCAAGGTCAAAAAGGCAATCGTTGATAAAAATAATAACACATTTTGAGGATAAACAATAAAAGCAATCAAAGATACCGTAAGAAAAAACAGAGAATAAGCCAAAAGGATAAGCTTTCTTTGCAAAAGCTTATCCGGCCTTGGTAATTTGATTTTTTTCAATATATTGTTCAAATAATTTACCTCAAATAAAACGCTCTAAGTTGTTAAATCAGCTTCTTTTTTGCCTGTTCTATTTTCGATTTCCGCAACATCCATTGCGATTTTAAGCAACTCATCAACCATATCGCGGGACTGAGCATCAAGATTATTGTGTTCAATCTTTTCAAGATAAACTCTCAAAGTTGCACCGCTACTGCTGGTGCCGGAGAGCCTGAAAACAATTCTCGAACCATCATCCATTACGATTCGCATGCCATTCGTAGTCTCCGAAAAATCAACCGGATCTTTATAAGTAAAGACCTCAGCCAATGCAACTTTGAATGAGCCTAAAGTTTTTCCGTTGAGCGACGAGATCTTATTTTCAAGATTTTTCATCAATTCATTGGCGACATCTGTTGCAATACCGTCAAAGTCAAAGCGCATATAATAACTGCGGCCATATTTTGCCCAGTGCTCTCGTGTGATTTGCTCTACCGATTTTCCGGTCGCAGCAATAATGTTCAGCCAGAACAAAATTGCCCAAATACCGTCTTTTTCTCTGATATGGCTTGACCCGGTGCCAAAACTTTCTTCTCCACAGAAAGTAATGCGCTTACTGTCCATCAAGTTTACAAAATATTTCCAACCGGTCGGAACTTCATAATAGCCGATATTATGCTTTTTTGCCACACGTTCAACTGCTGTTGAAGTAGCCATAGATTTTGCCACACCGTAAATTCCGTTTTTATAAGCCGGAATCAAATTATAGTGATCGGTCAAAATAGCTAAACTGTCGCTTGGGGTAACAAAAAATTTTTTACCCAAAATCATATTGCGATCGCCGTCGCCATCATTTGCGGCACCAAAATCCGGAGCATTATCGCCAAACATTGTCGCTAGCAATTCTTTGGCATAAACCAAATTCGGATCAGGATGCAAACCGCCGAAATCTTTCATTGGAATTGCATTTTTAACCGAACCTTTTTTAGCGCCGAGAATATTTTCGAAAATCTCAATTGCATAAGGCCCGGTAACTGCGTTCATAGCATCAAAAACAACAGTAAACCCATTGGCAAAAAGTTTTTTTATGGCATCAAAATCAAAAATTCCTGCCATCATTTCGACATAATCATTTATCGGATTAATGATCTCAATTTCCATATCCCCCAGTTTTTGGGTTCCCAATTTTTCCAAATTTATATCATCTGCGGTATAGATTTTATATTCAGAAATTTGTTTGCTTTGCTCATATATTTTGTCGCTAACCGCGCCGGAGCACTGACCTCCTGTTTCTGTGGCATATTTTATACCGAAATCTCCGTTTTCGCCGCCCGGATTATGAGAAGCAGTCAGCACAAAAGCACCGTCGGTATGTCTTTTTAAAATAAGGTTTGAGGATGCCGGAGTAGATAAATACCCCTTTTGACCGATAATCAATTTTTTAACGCCATTTGCTACCGCCATCTTAATCAATTTTTGTATGGCAATATCGTTATAAAAACGTCCGTCGCCACCGACAACAAAAGTTTTTCCTTGCGGATTGATTACATTAAAAATACTTTGTAGAAAGTTTTCAAAATAATTCTGTTGCATTACAACTTTTGATTTTTTTCTCAAGCCTGCAGTGCCCATTTTTTGGTCATTATAAGGGGTAGTTTTAACAACTTCAAACATATTAAACTCCTTCAAATTAAAATATTCTGTATGATAACATTTTCACACACAAACACAAGTAAAAGCGAAAAATTACGCACCAAATTTTATCGCTGAAAAATTTATGCAAAAAATATAGTGATAATTTAAAAGTTGCGGTTGCAGAGTTGAATAATATTTCTTATATAATATGCATAACAAAAAATAAGGACAGAACAATGAACGAAAAAGAAACATTTCCTCTTTTACCTTTGCGGGATATCGTAGTATATCCGAGAATGATTGTTCCTCTCTTTGTCGGCAGGGAAAAATCTATCAGAGCGTTGCAGGCAGCGATAGACAGCAGTCAGAATATTGTTTTGGCAACACAAAAAAATGCCGCAATAGAAGACCCGAAGGATAATGATATTTTCTCCATAGGCACTTTGGGAACGGTTGTTCAGTTGATAAAGCTCCCCGACGGAACGGTAAAAGTTTTGGTTGAAGGGATTGAGCGCGTTCAGTTGAAAAATATTTCTGCACAAGACAAATATCTCAGTGTCGAAGTTGAAATTTTGCAGGAGAAAGAAGACCACGATCTTGAAGAAGAAGCTCTTTCAAGAGCCGTTCTCTCTCAATTTGAAGAATATATTAAAATGTCCAAAAAAATTCCTCCCGAGGTATTAGTATCCGTAGGTCAAATCGAAAATTTGAACAAACTTGCCGACACAATATCTTCTCATTTATCTTTGAAGATAGAAGATAAACAGGCATTGCTTGAATGTTGCGCTCTAAAAGATCGTTTTCACAAACTTTTGGAACTTATGGATTCTGAATTAACTTTATTGGAAGTTGAGAATAAAATTAAAAATCGCGTCAAAAAGCAGATGGAAAAAAGCCAGAAAGAATATTATCTCAACGAGCAAATGCGCGCGATTCAAAAAGAGTTGGGTGAGGGTGAAGAAGAAAACGAAATAGAAGTTTATATTAAAAGAATTCATCAGACAAAGTTGTCCAAAGAAGCGAGAGAGAAAGCCCTCTCCGAAGTCAAAAAACTAAAAAGTATGAGCGTTATGTCGGCCGAAGCAACGGTGGTCCGCAACTATCTGGATTGGCTGTTGGATATTCCATGGAAAAAAGAGTCAAAAGTCAATAAAGACTTGCAGAAAGCCATGCAAATTTTGGAAGAAGATCACTATGGGCTGGAGAAAGTGAAAGACCGCATTTTGGAATATTTGGCCGTTCAAGCCCGTGCCGACAAAGTTAAAGGTCCGATTTTGTGCCTATACGGTCCTCCAGGAGTTGGTAAAACCTCGTTAGGTCAGTCGATTGCCCGCGCCACCGGACGCAGTTTTGTTCGCGCCTCGTTGGGCGGAATGAAAGATGAAGCAGAAATCAGGGGGCATCGCCGCACCTATATCGGTTCTATGCCCGGCAAAATCATAAAAGGTATGAAAAAAGCCGGAACATCCAACCCATTGTTCTTGTTGGATGAAATAGATAAGCTCGGCAATGATTGGCGGGGAGATCCAAGCTCAGCCTTGTTGGAGGTTTTGGATCCGGAGCAAAACAATGCTTTTCAAGATCATTATTTGGAGGTTGATTATGATCTTTCTGATGTAATGTTCGTAACCACGGCAAACAGCCTTGATATGCCTCGTCCGTTGTTGGATAGAATGGAAATTATCAGACTTTCGGGATATACCGAAGACGAAAAGATAGAGATTGCAAAACGTCATTTGTTGCCGAAGATATTCCGTGAAAATGCCGTAAAACCAGAAGAGTTGTATATTTCAGATGATGCGGTGCGCGATATTATTCGTTATTATACCCGTGAGGCAGGCGTGCGCAATTTGGAACGCGAATTGTCAAACATTGCCCGTAAGGCTGTAAAATCGCTGTTGATGGAAAGCAAAAAACATTTTCCAATAAAAGTAAATTCTAAAAATCTAAATGATTATCTCGGAGTTAGAAAATTTAGCTTTGGTGAGGCCGAACAAGAAGATCATATTGGAGTTACCACCGGTTTGGCATGGACAGAAGTCGGCGGAGATATTTTGTTTATCGAGGCGGTTGATATGCCCGGAAAAGGCAAAGTTATGCAAACAGGAAAACTCGGTGATGTGATGAAAGAGTCGATAGAAACTGCCTATTCCGTAGTTCGTTCACATGCCAAAAAATTGGCGATAGATCCGGAAATCTTTGAAAAAACGGATATTCACGTTCACGTTCCCGAGGGCGCAACACCAAAAGACGGTCCGTCAGCGGGCATTGCCATGTATACGACGCTCGTTTCCGTGTTTACCAAAGTTCCGGTGCGCAAAGATGTTGCCATGACCGGTGAGATAACCTTACAGGGACGAGTTTTGCCAATCGGCGGATTAAAAGAAAAACTGCTTTCTGCACTCCGCGGAGGGATAAAGACGGTAATCATCCCGAAAGAGAATGAAAAAGACTTGGTAGAAATTCCGGATAATGTGAAAAAAGGCTTAAAGATTATTCCTGTATCCGAAGTTGAGGAAGTGTTGAAGATTGCACTTCATCGCAATTGCAAACTTCCTAAAAACAAATCCTAAATTAAAAGCCGCTGTTCAAGCGGCTTTTTTAAACACAAAACAAGAAGCCAACGCTACCAAAAAAGCAAAAGCAGATATTGAAAGATTGCGATATCCCAAATAAGGATGGACTATAGAATGTTCAGAGACTATTACAAACCAAACAATGGGTAAAAAAGCCGCGGCAAGAATGCAAAAAGATTTAATTGAGGGAACAAAGTTTTTCTTATCCAATAAATTGAACAAAAGAATAGCCACCGCAAAAATCGCCAACGCAATCCACAGG
>JAGCXO010000041.1 GCA_017961285.1 Alphaproteobacteria bacterium
CGATAGAAATGCGTGGGCGAAAAAATCTTTGAAGAATGTGGCGCGAATCGGCTATTTTTCAAGCGATCGCTCTATTAAAGAGTACGCCGAAAACATTTGGAAAGTCAAAACTTCTTAAAAAATATCAAAAAAATGAAAAAACTCCCTCTGAAAATCGGCGGGAGTTTTTTTATGCACACGCCACTTGAAATCCTCAAAACCGTGAGTATATGCACGTTTGAAATATAAAAAGGCATTTTTTCAACAATAAAGTGAAATAATACTTGAATTTAACTAAAAATTGCATATTATATTATTTGCACTACGGAGAGAACCAATACGATATAGGAGGATTTGTACTTATGAGTAAAGGTACAGTAAAATGGTTTGACTGCCGTAAAGGATATGGTTTTATCTGTCCTCAAGACGGTGGCAAGGATGTTTTTGTACATATAACAAAACTTGAAGAAATCGGTTTGAAAAAACTGGTTGAGGGACAAAAGATTAAATATGATCTGTATGACGATTACGGGCGCATTGCCGCCGGTAATCTTGTCCTTCTTGACTAACCAATACTCGGGCTTTGAATCGCCGCGGTTAATCCGCGGCGATTTTTTTTACGTTTTCATATTATTAATTTTTTACATAATATTAAAAATATATTGCTAGAATTTCCGCATCAATCAAATAATCGGAGAAGACGTATGTGGAAAAAATTGCTTGATATTTTCAAAATCAGATGGGTAAGATTGTTGGCAATTTTCGGCACTTTACTGTTTTTGATATTTTATCTGTTTTTCTGTCCGAATCGTCTGCCGTCCACGCCGGCGGCTTTGGCACCAAATGCTGAGGATATTCATGTTGCGGTCAATATTAACGATAAGTATGCCAAGTATTTTTCCGTCGCGCTGATTTCTATTTTGCAAAACACGAATGAACATATACATTTTCATGTCTTAACCGACGGTCTTTCTCAATCCAGCTTGAAAAAAATCGAAAAACTTAAAAAAATCAAACCGTTTGAATTGGAAGTGATTACCATTGATGACAAGCGCATTGCACAAATTCCGGATAATAAGTACAAATTGGCTCATTTCATTACCAATTATCGCCTGTTGAGTGCCAGTCTTTTGCCAAATTTAGATAAAGTAATTTTCTTGGACGTTGATTTGGCTTTTGTGAGCGATATTAAAAAATATTGGCGTATAGATGTGGACGGCTATTACTTGGCTGCCGTACCGGATTTGGCCAACATGAATAAACAAGAGTGGATTTATAAATTGCCGATGCCGGAGAAGGCCCTTTATTTCAATTCCGGTGTGATGATTCTTAATTTGAAAAAATGGCGTGAAGACAATATAGAAAATAAAATTTTTGAGAATTCCGTTAAGTATCGCGACGTTCTCACTTTTCCGGATCAGGATTTATTAAATATATCGCTGTTACCACAAGTCAAATATTTGGATATGCGCTATAATTTCACGACCGAATTAAAACAAATGGACGCCAAAACCAAACAATATCTTTCAGAAAAAGCCTTTCTCATCCATTGGGCTGGCTCTCTAAAACCATGGTTGGTTCCTGGTAATCTGAAAGCCGAACGCTTCTGGCAATATGCCGAATATTCACCTTTCTATCCGGAAATTGCTTGGGTATACTATACTTCGGTTGCTCAATTGCTATTTAAGTCAATCTTCGGGTAATGTATTCTAACTTCCTGTTGTCGAAAGCCTTATAACATCGGACGTAACAACATGAGTAATCGGATACTTGGAAGATATATGTAGGAGAGAGAAAAAGTGTTCAATATTTTGAAAAACAAGTGCGCCAGACTATTGATTATTTTAAGTGCCTTAGTCTTTCTCGTATTTTATCTGTTTTTCTGCCCGCATCGGCTGCCGTCGACACCGGCACCGTTGGCACCGAATGCCGAAGATATTCATGTTGTCTTTAACATTGATGAGAATTATGCAAAATTTCTTTCCGTAACCATGATTTCCATTTTGCAAAATACCGACGAGCATTTGCATTTTCACATCTTAACCAACGGTCTGTCCGCTTCGACTCTGAAAAAAATCGAAAAACTGAAAAAAATAAAACCTTTTGAATTGGACATTATTAAAATTAATGATGAGCGAATCGCGCAAATTCCGGATTATGTGAATATCACCATCAATTCGGTTGCCAATTATCGTTTGTTAACCGCCAGTCTGTTGCCGGATTTGGATAAGATAATCTACCTTGATGCTGATTTGGTCTTTCAAAGTAATATTAAAGAATATTGGCACATAGATGTTAATAACTACTACTTGGCGGCTGTTGCGGATCCACTCAACGGCCATCAAGAAAAAGAATGGTTTCATGACTTGCCGCTACCGGATAAATCTCTTTATTTCAACTCCGGCGTGCCGGTTATCAATTTGAAAAAATGGCGCGAGGATGGTGTTGAAAATAAATTCTTTGAAAATTCGGCAAAATACGCCAAACTCCTTGTGTTACCGGATCAGGATATCTTAAATATCACCCTATCACCGGATGTGAAATATTTGAATCTCCGTTATAACTTTACAACCGAATTAAGATTTTCGGATGCCAAAACCAAAGCGGAATTCGCCGAAAAAGCCCTTCTCATCCATTGGGCCGGCGTTTTGAAACCATGGCTGATTCCGGGAAATCTGAAAGCCGAACTTTTTTGGCATTATGCCGAATACTCACCTTTCTATCCGGAGATTGCCCGGATATATTATGTTTCAGTCGCTCGTTTGTTGTTTAAATCCCTTTTCGGATAAAATGTGTTCATTGACAAATAAGCGGGTTTTACGATATTGATATGACAGAAGCGGAGAAGAATATATGCGTGAAAAAGTGCTTAATATTTTGAAAAATAAGCGGACATGGCTGTCGGCGGTTTGCGGTTCTTTGCTGTTTGCCACCTTTTACCTTGCTTCCGGTTCGAACAAATTATCTTCAACACAGATGACATCAGCGCCGAATACTGAGGATATTCACGTTGTCTTTAACGTTGATGACAATTATGCAAAATTTCTGTCCGTCACCATGATTTCCATTTTGCAAAATACCGACGAGCATTTACATTTTCATATTTTGACCGACGGGCTGTCCGAAACAAGCCTGAATAAATTAAATGAATTAAAAAAGATAAAACCTTTTGAGTTAGATATTATTAAAATTGACGATAAGCGAATTGCGCAAATTCCGGACTATTTCAGAGATACAATCAATTCCGTTGCCACTTATCGCCTATTAGCCTCATCACTCCTACCGAATTTGGATAAGGTGATTTATCTTGATGTTGATTTGGTTCTTTTGGGTGACATCAAAGAATATTGGCAAATAGATGTAAATGATTACTACTTGGCAGCAGCTGTTGATCCGCTGAATGAAAAGGAGGGAATGCTTAAGAACTTACCCCTGCCGGATAAAGCTCTGTATTTTAATTCCGGCGTGATGATTCTTAATTTGAAAAAATGGCGCCAAGACGATGTTGAAAAAAAATTCTTTGAAAACACGGCGAAATATGCCGGCGTTCTGCTATTACCGGATCAAGATTTGCTAAATTTGACTCTGTTGCCGCAAGTCAAATATTTGGATAAAAGATACAATTTCATGATTGAATCTGAAGATTTAGAGAAAGAACACGAATTTTTGACCATTCATTGGGCCGGTTTTTTCAAACCGTGGGAGAAAAAAGATGGAATAATGGCTGAGTATTTCTGGGGCTACGCCGAGTATTCGCCTTTCTATCCGGAAATTGCTCAAATGTATTATTCTGCAACGCCCCATCATTATTAAATTCGGAAAGTGCAAATAAAAAAAAGCGTTCAGGTTTTGAGGTCTGAACGCTTAAAAGAAATAAAAATAAAACAATAAACAAGGAGTAGTAATCAGAAGAACTGGCAGCTACCGACTCTCCCGTGTCTTAAGACAAAGTACCATAGGCGATAAGAGGTTTAACGTCCGAGTTCGGAATGGGATCGGGTGGGACACTCTTGCTATTACCACCAGTTCATCAGATTACTACATGAAGCTGTTTTGAAGCAAAATATTTATATTGTAAGAAACAAGCCAATCAGACAATTAGTATCGGTTAGCTAAACACGTTACCATGCTTACACACCCGACCTATCAACGTTATAGTCTATAACGGTCTTAATGGAGATACCTAGTTTCAAGGTGGGTTTCCCGCTTAGATGCATTCAGCGGTTATCCCGTCCACACTTAGCCACCCAGCGCTGCTCCTGGCGGAACAACTGGTACACCAGAGGTATGCTCATCCCGGTCCTCTCGTACTAAGGACAAATCCTTTCAAGTATCTAACACCCACGGCAG
>JAGCXO010000042.1 GCA_017961285.1 Alphaproteobacteria bacterium
TAGCATAAAATTTCGCTGATGAGATTAAACATAATTACCGCCAGAAAAAATTCTGTATGCTCACGGGGCTATAATCCTTGTTTTAGTGGAAAAAAGTTTGAGATGCCACCCTCAAACCACAATAAAACATATAGCCCGCTCGCGCGGTAAGAGATTAATAATAATAGTCTCTTTAATATGTTTAGACTTTCAATATACCACATTTTTCCGATTCGCGCAATAGTTTTTTGTCTATTTTTTCAAAAAGCAAAAAAAATAACCCATAATTTAATTGACAAAAAAAATCATGTATTATAGATTGGCAACAAGAAACTTATTATTCACCAAATTTTTATCAATATGTAAAAGTTTCAATTATTCAAAGTGCTGGATAAAATAAATCCCAGCAATACGGAGCTTCTCGAATATATAGAGCTAAGAAAAAACGTTTTTCCCCTTCCTCTATATGTAAGATTGCCCGACGGCAAATATAAAATTTGCCACAAATTAAAAGAAAACATGTCCATAAAAGGCATTGCCACCCAAAGAGGCATTTTCATCGAACCGCAGCTTTATCCTTCTAACATTGGTAAAAAACTCACCGTAGGCGGCCTATATAAAATTGCCGCTGAGTGGTATCCCGGCACGCGCCCTCTGACCGAAGGAGACATCTACGGCGACACCCCCTCTGACAGCAACATCCTTTTTGACCTGATGGACTACACTTCCAAAATGAAAAAAACAGTTTATATGCTCAGCCGCCACGGCATGGATTTATATCCGGAAATCTACCACCAATCTTACAACATTGCCGCCATTCCGAAAAATGCTCAACCCGGCGATACCTCCATTCGCTATTTCGGACTTGATGACAACAAGATTGTACCGATCGGCCAAGTATATAATCTGCATCTTTTTCTGCCGGCAGAAAACATTGATATGTCAAAACTCTGCAAACACATTACTTTTTAATACAATTGGCGGATTTTAAAAATCCGCCTATTTTTTATTGACAAAAAAAATCTTACATAATAGATTGACGCTACAAAGTCTATTATTCACCAAATTTTATTATTATGAAACCAAAAATTTTATTTTTATTGAGTATGGTTTGCGCCACCGCTGCAACTGCAATATGCTTCGCAAGCTTTTGCGTTTTGTGGGTTGATAATGGAGTAGATGAGCCTTTGCACTCACTCACATCCGTCCTATCCATCGCCCTAACCCTTGCACCCCTTGTTTTGGCGATCATTTTTTCCGGCACCACAACTACTGGGAAAAAAGCCAAATCCACTCTCATCCCAATGGCCGCAGTAACACTTGTCGGAAACATTTTGGGATTAGTTCTCTTAGAGTGCACGGGGTTGCCAAAGCCGTTTTTCACGGCAATGTACGGATTTCTCGCCATCTTAAATGGCGGACTGCTATGCGTATCTATCGCATTCTACGACAGATTTCGCTAAACTGAAAAAAAAACAAAAAACCTCCCGCCTCGGGAGGTTTTTTATTGGCTGCGCGTCGTAGACAGTGACGCAACTTCTGGAGCAACACCGCAAAGAAGTCATTGCTATCAAAGATTAACTTCGTTGCACAAAATAAAAAATATACTTAAAAATACTCCAACAAACGAGATAAAGCAGATTTGAACAGATTTATCACTTGGTTTGAAATTTATCAAGAAAGGCCATGAATCTTTTTGTATCTATATAACCCTGTCTTGTTTCTTTTTGTTCCTCCAAAAAACTTTTTGAGGCTTCATTTTTCTTTTTTTTGACTTTTACATTGTGTTGCCGCATAGCTTTCCAAGCCAGTTTATAATCATTATCAAGGAATTCTTTTCTTTTTCTGATGGCTTCTTTTGTTTCTAATTCACGTTTCATCAAGTTGTCTGATGAAAGAATTTCCTTAAGTGTATCAGCAAATTTTTCAGTATAAGGGTCAAATAAAAGAATCTTTGCCTGTTCTTTAGTTACGAAAAACATACCTCTCGTTTCAAACATAATATCAAAACGATGTTCATCTTTATTCTCTTGATAAGAATCAATAAAATTTCTTCGATGTATAATACTATCATACCCATCATTTACATGCCAGTTTTTGCCATGCCATGTCAACAAAAAATCATTATCGACATTCTCGTGCAAAATAAGGGTTTCAGGATATTCTTCAATTGCTTTTGCCCCAACACCGGTGCCCCGCACAGCTTGATGGTATTCATTTGCGCGTCTCTCATCACAACAAGTATATACACCAACGTCGTCTGTAAGAAAAATTTTTTTCATTTTATCACCCCATATCTTAAATACAAACACCACGCGAGTGTATCATAAGTTCGGGATTAAGTCAATTTTTTTTTACAAATATAGTTGGCTACTTCACCTGGATGTATCGGGCATAAAGCCCGATGATCTTTCCACTTCGCTTCTACGCCAAAAGGCGTGCAGCTCGTGATGCGATTTCGAACAATTGGTTTGAGTCCAATGATAAATAGCCAACAAAAAAACCGCCATAAAGGCGGCTTTTTTTGTTGGCTGCTTCACCTGGATTCGAACCAAGATTAACGGAGTCAGAGTCCGCTGTCCTACCATTAGACGATGAAGCAACGAAAGAACACGGCTTTTGTATTTCAGAAAATTACTCTTGTCAACAACATTTTTTCTTTTATCTGCCTGCAGATACAAAACTTATCAAAAAAGAAACAATCAGAAATTTTTTGTGTTTTTACTTTTGAATCTCATCTGTTTAATCTCTAAGCTAAAGTGTTTTAACTATCAAATTATAAGGATTATTCAAATGACAAAAATTCATCCCTCTGCCGTCGTTGAAGACGGAGCCCAAATCGCTGCCACCGCCGAAATCGGACCTTTTTGTGTTATCAGTTCAAAAGCCAAAATCGGTGAAAACGTTCGCCTGCTTTCAAATGTAACCGTTATGGGCGACACCACCATCGGTGAAGGCACGGTGGTTTTCCCTGGCGCAGTTTTGGGCGCAGGTCCACAAGATCACGGCAACGAATTTCAAGAGGGAGCTCGCTTAGTTATCGGCAAACGTAACGTCATCAGAGAAAATGTAACCATGCAATGCGGAACACCTAAAGGTCAAACTCCAATCCGCGGCGAAGAGCCCGAAAAAATGATTACCCGTGTTGGTGACGATGGAATGTTTATGGTCAACAGCCACGTTGCCCACGACTGCGTTGTCGGCAACAATGTGATTATGACCAACAATGCCGTCATCGGCGGACATACACGCGTTGGCGACGGAGCCATCTTGGGTGGCAACTGCGCCGTTCACCAGTTCTGCCGCATCGGCCGCAAAGCTATGATTGGTGGTATGACCGGCGTTACTCGTGATGTAATTCCTTTTGCCATGGTCACCGGAGACAGAGGAAAATTGCGCGGCTTAAATCTGATTGGTATGAAACGCGGCGGCATGGACGAAGCCACAGTCAAAAGCGTTACCAGAGCTTATATGTATATTTTCAAATCCAAAGAAGACAACTTTGAAACCAGAGTAAACAAAGCCAAAGAAAAATATCAAGACAACGAATTGGTTATGGAAATTATCACCTTTATCGAAGATGCCATGATTGGTCGCCGCAATATTTTGGTCGCCGAATAGGTAGATTATATGGAAAATTTGCAAAGAAAACTCGGTATCATCGCCGGCGGCGGCACCCTTCCCCGCCAATTGATTGAACATTGTCTCAAAATGGGCCGTCCGTTTTTTGTTTTGGCTATTGAGGGCAATGCTCTACCTAGCACAACCGAAGATAACATTCCACATCTTTGGATCCGTATGGGACAAGCCGGAACCGGCTTAAAAAGGCTGATAGAAGAAAAAGTTGAAGAACTTATTATGATTGGCACCATTCGCCGTCCCTCTTTCAAAGACTTAATTCCCGATCTCCGCACCACCGCTTTTTTTGCCAAAGTCGGAAGCAAAGCTCTTGGTGACGATGGGCTATTGCGCGCCGTAATCAAAGAAATAGAAGGCGAAGGCATAAAAGTTGTCGGTATCCAAGAAGTTATGCCGGAATTGCTCTCACCCTCAGGACTTTTAACCAAGAAAAAACCGTCAAAACAAGACCTGATTGACATCAAAAGAGGTGTAAGTGCCGCTTTTGAACTCGGAAAACTCGATATCGGACAATCTGTCATTGTGCAAGAAGGTTTAGTCTTGGGAATTGAGGCCATTGAGGGCACAGACGAGCTGATAAAACGTTGCGCCAACTACAAACGCAAAGGCTCCGGCGGCGTTTTGGTAAAATTACGCAAACCACAGCAGGATATGCGTATAGACTTGCCGACAATAGGACAAAGAACCATTGATAATGCCAAGCAGAGCGGACTTAACGGCGTTGCCATTCATGCCGGCAATACTTTAATTGTTGACCAAGCTGAACTTATTCGTTATGCTAACAAGCAAGGTATGTTTGTAATAGGAATTGAGCCCGGAGATTATCTTGAATAAAAAACTTAAAATATATCTCATAGCCGGCGAGCCGTCAGGTGACGCTTTGGGCGCACGTTTGATGTCCGCCCTCAAGAAAAAAACAAATAACAATGTAGAATTTTTCGGCTTGGGCGGTGAAAATATGGAAAATGAGGGACTGACTTCCCTTTTTGATATATCCGAGCTCTCAATTATGGGCTTGGCTGAGATTGTTCCAAGCATCCCAAAAATTTTGCAACGCATCAAACAAACTGTGGACGATATATTACAAACCCAACCTGATATTGTAATCAGCATTGATTCTTGGAGTTTTGCCAGCCGCGTGCAAAAACTTTTGCGTTCTAAAAAAATGCAAATTCCGCAAGTGCATTATGTTGCTCCGCAAGTCTGGGCATGGAAGAAAAAACGTGCCAAAACCATGCATAAATATGTTGATTGCCTGCTCACTTTGTTGCCCTATGAAGCAAAATATTTTGTCCCTCACGGACTAAAAACTGTGTTTGTCGGACATCCGGTCATTGAAAGCCCGGTAGCACATGGCGATAAAGAAATTTTCAGAAAACAATACAATATCGCCAAAGATAAAAAAATTATCTGCATACTCCCCGGTTCTCGCCACAACGAGGTTGCCACATTGTTACCGATTTTCCTTGAATCTGCAAAAAAACTGCTTGAAAACCATCCGGATTTATTGTTTGTAATTCCAACCGTTCGCACGGTTGAAAAACGTGTCAAAAAAATGACTAAAGACTGCAACTTGCCAATCCTTTTGGTTGAAAGCGGCAAAGATCGCCACAATGCTATGTGCGCCGCCGAAACAGCAATTGCCGCCTCCGGAACCGTTGCGCTTGAACTTGCCATTGCCGACGTTCCGCATATAATCGGCTACAAGGTATCTCCTTTAACCGCCTTTATTGTTGAGCATCTTATGCATGTCAAATTTGTAAATTTATCCAATATTCTGCTCAATCGCGAACTGGTACCGGAACTTTTACAAAAAGATTGTAACATTGAAAATATTGTTAAATATACAGAACTCTTCTTGCAAAAAGGTGATTTTTATCAACAACAACTTTCAGGCTTTGCCGAGGTTAGAAAAGCACTGGGCTTTGGCGAACAAATCCCAAGCGAAAAAGCCGCCGATACCATTCTCGATATGATAAAAAAACAATAAAAATCAGCCCAAATACAATCCACTCTTTTTATATTTTTTGATAGCATAGCGGATTAAAACACCGATAATTGCGGCGACCGGCACCGCTATCATCAAACCCAAAAATCCAAGCAAAACACCGCCGGCAAGCAGTGCAAACATAATCCACACCGGATGCAAGCCAACACTGTCACCGACCAATTTCGGGGTTAAGAAATTGCCTTCCAAAAATTGCCCTACCAAAAACACACCGACAACCGCGGCAAAAGGTTGCCAAGTATCAAATTGCGCAAAAGCCAAACAAATACTGATAACAAAACCGGATATCGAACCAATGTAAGGAATAAAAGAAATAATACCGGCTAAAAATCCGACCATCAACCCCAAATCAAGCCCGCAGCAATATAGGCCCAAGGCATAAAAACTTCCCAAAATCACGCACACACTCAACTGACCGCGAATAAATCCTGCCAAGGTGCGATCAATTTCTCTGGCCTGTTCTTCTATATCTTTTTTAGATTTTCTCGGCAAAAGGCTGTCAATTTTTGCCACAAAACTATCCCAATCACGCAACATATAAAAAGCCACCACCGGCGTAATCAGTAAGAGCGATATAAGATTTATAATCGCCATCCCCCCTGAAAGAATACTTTTTATAATTTTTCCCAAAATTTTCAAATTATTCGACATATTAGCATTCAGATAATCTTTGATTTTATCGGCTTCCAATGACGGAAAATCTTCTTGCAAACGCAATAAAACCGGCTCCAACTTCTTCAACAACCTCGAAACATATGTCGGCACTGCAGCAATAAATGTAGTTATTTGATTATCAAGCATGTTAACCAACAAAACAAAAGCCGGAACCAGTATAATAAGCGCCAAAATCATCACCAAAATCGTAGCAACGCTTCTGTTCATACCCATTTTTTCAAAACGCACGGCAATCGGGTCCAGCAAATACCCAATAACAATACCCGCAACAAAAGGCATCAACACTGAGCGTAAAACATATACCAGCGCACAAAAAAATACAAACAAAGACAGCCAAAAAACTTTGTTTGACTTCACACTGCTTTTCTCCGCCATAATTATTCTCCTCCCGCCAATGATGTCGTCAAAATATAAACATTATCATTTCTCTGCAAAGCAAGATTATGCGCACTCATAGTCTGCTCCAGACTTTCCAGCCCGCCTGAATATTCAACCTTAAACTGCACTTTGTTCGGTGTCATGGCAATGGTCTTAACATCTTCAACCGCGGCAATTGTTTTAATCCTTTTTTCAACCGCAACCCAATTAGCCAGCTTATCAAAAACATAAATAACATTTATCTCATTAGAATTTCCATATTCTGAAAGGCCTTTTTCTTGCAAATATTGGCGCAAAATATCATTTTGCACCTTAACTTTCAGTTTTGCAATATAGCGAACATCAGAAGACTTTTCCTCCAAAACGGTAGCTTCTTTAATAAAATACGAAATCTGCTCTCCGCTCAAACCATACACAACTTCCATTCCTCTAGAGTCGGTAAAATTTTCAGCCGCCTCGTTGACAGCCTTTCTGTTTGCCTGTGCCATAGCTTTTTCACGCGCAACAGCGGCATTAACATCCGTAACATCAACATCAACAATCGAAAAATAATCATCTGCGGCCATTGCCGGAAAAGCAAACATAGTTAACAAAAACAAAAAGCAGCGAATTTTCATTATTAATCTCCCGTTTTTTTACATTGCTCACATGATAAATTAAAATATCTTAAAAAGCAAAAGTTTTTATAGACTTTTAAATCAAATGGTTGTTTATTGTAGCATAATCGAAACAAATCAAGGGGAAAAACCATGGAACACACGGCTTTTTTACAAAACTTAATCACCAAAGCCAAGCAAAACGTCAAAACGATTGTTTTGCCCGAAGGTGAGGATAACCGCATCTTGCAAGCTGCACATATTTTGGCAGAACAAAATGCCGCCAAATTGATAATTTTGGGCAATCAAAAAGAAATAAACGAATATTTTGCGCAAAATAACTGGAATATGAACAATATCACCGTTTTAGAGCCGGAAAAATCCGAAAAACTGGCGCAATATGCCGAAATGTTTTATGAAATGCGCAAAGAAAAAGGCATATCCAAAGAAGATGCCTATAAACAAGTTTCCAACTACAACTATTTCGGCACCATGATGATAAAATCCGGTGATGCCGACGGTATGGTTTCGGGAGCCAACCACTCCACTGCCGACACTGTCCGCCCTGCTCTGCAAATTATCAAATCCAAAAAGAAAGGCCGTTCTGTTTCTTCAGCTGTCGTAATCGTTTCCGATAATGAACCTTTTATTTTTTCGGATTGCGCTATCATCATTGACCCAACATCGCAAGAGCTGGCCGATATTGCTATAGATGCGGCAGAAACAGCCATGTCATTTGGTATCGAGCCCAAAGTCGCATTACTTTCTTTTTCCACCAAAGGCTCTGCCAAAAGCGAGAAGGTTGACAAAGTAACCGAAGCCCTAAAACTTGCTCAACAACAACTCCAATCTCCCGAATATCAAAATTCTCCGATAAAAGTTGACGGAGAATTACAGCTTGATGCCGCCGTAGATAGCATCGTCGCCGCCAAAAAAGCTCCGAACAGCGAAGTTGCCGGCTCTGCCAGAGTTCTCGTATTTCCTGACATCAATGCCGGAAATATCGGCTACAAACTCTGCCAACGTCTCGGTAAAAACGAGGCTTACGGCCCGATTTTACAAGGCCTTAACGCTCCCGTAAATGATCTTTCCCGCGGTGCATTGGTTGAAGACATTGTCGGCATGATCGCCATAACCTGCCTGCAGGCTCAACAATAAACACTAAATGAGGTAAAACATGACACAAAAAATTTTGGTACTAAATTCCGGATCATCCTCCTTAAAATATCAATTATTTGATGTTGATGGAGATAAATATACCGTTGTTGCCAAAGGTTTGGCCGAACGTATCGGTATTGAGGGTGCTTTTGTCAGCATAAAAATCGGCGACGGTGAAAAACAAATTAAAGAAATGCCTTTGCCAACCCACCAAGAAGCCATAAAAGAAGTTCTCGATTTGTTATTGAGTGGGCCTCTTAACAGCCTTGATGAGCTCTCCGGCGTTGGACATCGTGTTGTCCATGGCGGTGAATATTTCAGTCATTCAGTCCTTATTAACAACGACGTAGTCGGCAAAATCGAAGAACTATGCGCTTTGGCCCCCCTTCATAATCCGGCTGCCATTTTGGGTATCAAAGCCATCCAAAATCTTTTGCCTAATGTCGAACAAGTTGCCGTTTTTGATACCGCTTTTCACCAAACAATGCCCGAAGAGGCTTTCATGTATGCCTTGCCGAAAGAACAATATAAAAACTATCACATCAGACGCTATGGCATGCACGGAACATCACATCTGTATGTTTCTCGCCAAGCCATAAAACTTTTGGGCAATCCTGAACATAGCAAAATCATCACCTGTCACATTGGCAATGGTGCATCAATTACCGCGGTAAAAGACGGTAAATGCATAGATACTTCCATGGGCTTCACACCTTTGGCCGGTGTTGTAATGGGCACCCGTAGCGGTGATATTGACCCCTATATTCCGCTATATATCATGAAAACCCAAAACAAGAGCATTGATGAAGTTGACAAGATGTTAAACAAACAGTCCGGAATGCTCGGCCTATGCGGACTTTCCGATAATCGCGACGTTGAGGTCAAATACTTTGCCGGCGACCGCGATGCCATTGTTGCCATGCAGGTATATTCATACAGCATTGTCAAATATATCGGAGCATATATTGCCGCTATGGGCGGTGTAGATGCCATTGTTTTCACCGGCGGTGTTGGCGAAAATGGTGCCGAAGTTCGCAAACTTGTCTGCGATAGATTGGCATATTTGGGAATTTCTCTTGATGCCGAAGCCAACAAAAAGCGCGGACAAACAATTGCTATTTCTACTCCGGAATCAAAGGTAAAAGTTTTCGTCATTCCAACCGACGAAGAACTGATTATCGCCCAAGACACAATAAAACTGATATAAAATTTTATGCTTCTAAAAAAAAACGCCTCATCTTGAGGCGTTTTTTTTTAATTTGCTTCTTCATCCGGCGGAACCAAATCAGGCAGAGTTCCCAAAGCTTTCTTGCGTTTCAGTTTTCCAACAAACTTAATTGAACGCTGGGCATCCCATTTCTTTTTGCCCTCTTCCACATTAAATATTTGCTTATATACCTCAACCGCTTGGTCAAACTCCGAAAGTTTGGTCAAACAACTGGCCATTCCGTCATAAAGTTTGTGATGATAACGACCGTTATTTATTGACAATGCCTTTTTGTAGCACTTCAAAGCATCTTGAAATTTCATCATTTTTTGATAAACAAAGCCGATACTGATCCATGCTTGAATTTCACGACTGTTAATATTCAAAATCTTTGTAAAACATTTGAGTGCCGAAGCGTTATCGCCCATCAACTGATAAGTAACACCGACTCCGTTCCAAGCCTTGATATTGGTCTTATCAATTGACAACACTTTCTTAAAGAATGAAATTGCCCGATCAAATTGTTTCAGCTTTTGCAACGTAACCGCAATACTGAGCAATGTTTGCGAATATTGAGGATCAATCTTGATAGCCTGTTCCAAAACATCCAATGCTTCTTTATACAAATACATATGTTGCAAAGCAATAGCTTTACCGTTCAAAGCCTCCAATGACGTCGGATCAATAGATGCAGCAACATCAAATTGCGCAATTGCATCTTTATAAAGTCCTCTCATCGAGAGAGTAACTCCCTTGTTATTGATAATTTCAACTGATTGAGGATTTTTCTCCAATGCCTTATCAAAACACTCGACAGCTTCAGTATATCTGCTGAGTTTTTGCAGAGCAAACCCCTTAGAATTGAGAGCTTTCCAAAAATCGGGTTGCTCGGCGATTGCCTTATCAAATTGCTCTATTGCATCCTTATAAAAGCCTTGGTCCAAAAGCTCTTGTCCGCGGCGATACGAATTATTTTCGTTAGATTTTACCATTTTACACTCTCTAGTTTTACAAAATAATTATATTTACAGATAATACCACTAAATTAATTTTTTGTCAATAATTTAATTTTTCTGTCCGAGGAAACCTTAAATCACCTTCATTTGCTGGCTGATAGGCACATCAGTCCTAACCTCCAGCCACTTACAACCAAATCTTTGGCAAAAATTGCGCATAACCGCCCTTTTCTCACTAAAAAAGCGAGCATATTCCTCCGCGAAAAGCTTTCCGCGAGAATCAAAAATCAGGTTTTTACCTAAATTTTCAATCATATATTCTCCGGCAGGAGGCGCCTTTTCTTCCAAAACATCATAAATATCAATGCAAAACAGCTGCGATTTTTTAGCCACGGCGGCAAGCAATTTTTTCTCCCCTTCGGCAAAATTTGCAAAATCGCTCACCAAAAACACCACCGCCTGACTTTTTATATTTTTCAAAACTGCATTAAGCGTTTTTTGCCAATCCTGATTAAAATTTTGCTTTTTCAAAACTTCATTTTGTGTTGCTTCAATTTTTTTCAAAATCGCCAACAAATTCGCCCGATCATTTTGCGGTTTGCAGTGCCAGGTTTTCTCTCCGTCAAAAATAAAAGCCCCGAACCTGTCATTATTTTTTTGCGCCATCCAACCTATCAAAGCGGCAATTTTACTCGCCGTAACCGATTTCAGCTCTTTTTGAGTGCCGAAAAACATTGGAAATGACAAATCCAAAAACACATAAATTTCTCTATCCCTTTCCTCGGCATAAACTTTGGTATAAGGATTGTTTTTGCGCGCCGTAACTCGCCAGTCAATATCCCTGACGTCATCGCCGAAAGAATATTCTCTTATTTCTTCCATCTCAATACCGCGCCCCTTAAAGGCAGACTTGACATCACCGGCCTTATCAGAAGTTTTGAGCTTGTTTTTAATATGCAGAAAAAGCACGCCGTTCCTCTGCTCCATCAAATCTTCCAAATTGGCAACCAAGGCAGAATTTGAATTTTGATTTTGAGAAGATCTCAAAATTTTGGCGGCAATTTTTCTTATTTCGACCATATCCTCACCCTACGGCAAAGGCACAACATTAAGCAAAGCGGCAATCACATCATCACTGGTTTTGCCGTCAGCCTGCGCCTCAAAGCTCAAAATAACCCTGTGGCGCAAAATATCATAAACCACGCTATGAATATCCTCCGGTGCCACAAAATCGCGCCCGTCAAGCCAAGCATTAATTTTTGCACACCGATCAAGAGCAATCGTTGCGCGCGGACTTGTACCGAACATAACCATTCCGGCCAAATTTTCATCATATTTTTCAGGTCTTCTGGTCGCCACAATCAATTGCACCATATATTCTTCCATTTCGGGGCTCAGATAAACCCCCATTGTTTCACGAGTCGCGGCCTCAACATCAGCAATATCCAACTTTTCAAAATTATTTTGCTTATCCGGCGCCGCAAAACCCTGTTCTCCACGCACCAAACTCAAAATTTTATGCTCATCTGCCGCGGTCGGCTGACCGATTTTAATATACATCAAAAACCTGTCCAACTGCGCTTCGGGCAAATTATAGGTTCCCTCATGCTCAATCGGGTTTTGTGTCGCCATAACCATAAACAGCCTCGGCAGCTCAAAACGCTGTCCGCCGACACTCACTTGTTTTTCAGCCATTGCCTCCAACAAAGCCGATTGCACCTTTGCCGGCGCACGGTTAATTTCATCTGCCAAAACTAAATTGGCAAAAATCGGACCTTTTCTAAACTCAAAAGCACCTTTTTGTGCCACATAAATTTCACTTCCGGTAATATCCGACGGCAACAAATCCGGTGTAAATTGAATGCGATTAAAACTTGCCGAAATACAATCGGCCAAAGTTCTTATTGCCTTGGTCTTTGCCAGCCCCGGAGCACCTTCAACCAAAGCATTTCCCCCGGCCAACATTGTAATTATCATCTTCTTGACCAAATCTTTTTGCCCCACAATTTTGGAATTCATATATTCGGTCAAACCAAGAATTTTTTGCAAATTTTCTGACATTTTTACCTCTTTTGAGTATATTACAAAAAAATAGCTTTTACTTTTGCTATAATACTGTAATATATCCGACAGAAAACAAAAAAACAAGAAGTATCCACCATGAATGATATATTTGAATTAGACACCGCACCTGTATATAACAACACATCTGCCCTAATGCCGCAGGACCCTTGGCTTGATGAGCTCAACCCCGAGCAAAAAGAAGCCGTAACCACCACCGAAGGACCTCTTTTGGTGTTATCCGGTGCCGGCACAGGCAAAACCAGAGTTTTAACCACACGTTTGGCCTATATTTTAGCACATCATCTCGCCAATCCGTGGAATTGCCTTGTTGTAACCTTTACCAATCGCGCCGCCAAAGAAATGACCGAACGCGCCAAAAATATGATTGGAGAAGCCGTAGATTCCGTATGGATGGGAACTTTTCATGGTATTTGCGTCAAAATCTTGCGTCAAAATGCCGAACTTGCCGGTTTGCAGCCCAATTTTACCATTTTAGGAGAAGACGATCAAAAACGTGTTATCAAGCAAATCTCCCAAGAAATGGGCTTAGATGACAAAAAATATCCTCCTCAGACTTTGCTTGAGAAAATTCAGCTCTGGAAGGACAAAGGATTAACTGCCGACAAGCTCAATCCAGATTTTCACGGCAATACCCTTACCAAAATCTATCAACTCTATCAACAGCGCCTAACTGAGCTTAATTGCGTTGATTTCGGCGATATTTTACTCTTGTCGCTGAAAGTTTTGATGTCTTTTCCCGAAGTGGCAGAAAAATACCAGGACAGATTTCATTACATTATGGTTGACGAGTATCAAGATACCAATGTTACCCAATATCTTCTATTGCGGCTTTTGAGCCAAAAGCACCGCAATATATGCTGTGTTGGTGATGATGACCAATCCATCTATTCTTGGCGCGGTGCCGAGATAGAAAATATTTTGCGCTTTGAAAAAGATTTTGCCAATGCCAAAATCATCCGCTTGGAGCGCAATTATCGCTCCACAGCCAATATTTTGGCCGCTGCCTCTGCTCTCATCAGTCATAATCAAGGCCGTTTGGGCAAAAGGCTCATTGTCGCCGAAAACAGCCCCGCAACATCAAAAGAAAACAACAAAATCAAGATAGTCAGCACATATTCCGGCAACGATGAAGCCTCTTATATTGCTTCAGAAATAGAGAACTTGCACCGCTCCGGCACTCCATATTCGGAAATTTCTGTTTTGGTACGCACAGCCGCACAAACCCGCGAATTTGAAGAAAAATTTATTGCCGAAGCCTTACCTTATCAAGTAATTGGCGGACCAAAATTTTATGAAAGAGCCGAAATAAGGGATATTTTAGCCTATCTCCGCGTAATCGTGCAACCTTCAGATAATTTGGCCTTGGAACGTATTATAAATAAGCCTACGCGAGGCATTGGAGCCAAAACAATAGAGAAATTACACACCGTAGCCAAAGAAAATCAAATCTCAATGTATGGTGCAATCAAGAAAAGTATCGAAGAAAATCTTTTTTCAGGAAAAACAAAAGATAATCTTTCAATTTTAATGCAAAACTTTAATCTGTGGCAAGAAAATTCTTTAGCACTTTCTCCCGATGAAATCGCATTGCAAGTAATTGAAGATTCCGGCTATATGGAAATGTTGCAAAACGAAAAAACACCGGAAGCTGAAGGTCGCATTGAGAACTTGAAAGAACTTGTCAATGTGATGAGTGATCGCGATTTATATCCGACCCTATCAGAGTTTTTGGAACATGTCAGCTTGGTAATGGACAACGACAGCTCGATAGACCGCAACAAAGTAACCCTGATGACACTTCACTCCGCCAAAGGGCTCGAATTTGACGTAGTTTTCCTCCCCGGTTGGGAAGAAGGCCTGTTTCCACACCAGCGTTCGCTGGACGAAGGACAAACCAATTCTTTGGAAGAAGAGCGCCGTTTGGCCTACGTGGCAATCACCCGCGCCAAACAAATGGTTTATATTTGTGTCGCCCTAAACCGCCGTATTTACGGACAGTGGCAAAACAATATCCCTTCGCGATTTATCAATGAAATACCGCCGCAAAATATAGAAATTTGCAACTATAGTGCAACTTTTGGCGCTCCATACAAAAAACAACAAAATTACAATAAAACAAATTATTACAAGAAAAACTTAAACAATAACACTAATGAAGATGATGACCGTTTCAGCTACGAGCCGATTGATGACGGTTATAATTATTCTTACCAATATGCCCCCAAAAAAGGAAATGCCCAATTTCCTGCCGGCACCAGAGTATTCCACTCCTCTTTCGGATACGGAAAAGTCATTGCCGCCGAAGGCAACTCGGTTGAAATATTTTTTGATAAATACGGACGCAAGAAAATATTACAAGATTATATTTGCAAGGCTTAATCATATCCCAAAAAATGTCTGTACCTTGCTCTTGTATATCCGGCAGGAGCCTGCCTCATTCTGGCCTCCAGGATTTCCCTGCGCAGAATGTCTTCCATATAATTTTTCGGTGTTTCAAACAACTCTTCGTCCGGAATACTGGCCCACAAAACAGCTTGCCGTTCTGCATCAGTAGTAATATCATCGAAAGTAGATGTTCTGCCTCTTTCAATAAATCTGACTGAAAATTTTGTATGCTCAGCCAAAATGCGAGACTGCATTTCCTCAACTTTCTTGACATTTTCTTCGGTTTTATCTCTATCGCTGGCAAAAAGGACTGTTTTTGCAGTACCGACCTTGCTAACGGCAACAATCAACGGCGGCAACAGATCTTTTAGGTTGCCCCTTTGAGCCTTTGGCAATTGCTTGGCGCGCAAACGACGCAAACTTTCATGAAGCATAACATTTCCCTCCGGAACAACTTTCACCCAATCAAAAAATTGCTCTCCTGTTTCTTGATTATAAGTTGCCATCAGGCGATAAGCATCCTGCTTTCTCATATCAACGTCTTTTAAATCCCGATCCAAAATATCCATTTCTAACTCCGAAAAAAATTGATTTTTTCCATATAAGCCATTTCCCCTATGTTGTCAATAGGTTAAAAAATCATTTTCAGTCATTTTTCAAGATCGCGAGCCATCTGTTCTATGAAACAATTGTATTTTTTCATCGCTAACTTGGCCGGCTCTTTCACTGCCCATTTCCTTCCGTTCCGAAGAAATTCCCTGTTTACTGCTTTCTGTCAGCGGATTCTTTCCCCTGCGCAGAGTATTCAAAAACCCTCTTTTCTCCTCAGCGCTCATATCATCAACCTTCTTCGGATGTACTTCATCACCTTTTTTCGGCAATTCTACGGTATTTTCCTGCCCTGTTTTTGCCTGTTCCGAAACGACCAATTTTCCCTGCCTTGCCTCAATAATATTCGCCGGATTATCCATAAGCGCACAAAAATACGGATTAGACTTGTTTTCGCAGATAATGCCGTTTATCTCCGAAAGTTCCTCAAAAGCCCTCGGTGAACCTGCATCAAGTTCCATTTGAGCAATTGTATCTTTATCAGCCTCTTTTCTATACATATATCCGAGCATCTCCCTCAAAATCCGATCACTGTTAGCATATATTGACCTTGATCCAATAACGAGTATTTTTGCATGAATATATTCATAATCGCTGACCGCCTGCTCCTGAGGATTATCACATTTTTTGCGTTGCTCGGTCATTTTTTTCAACGCCTTAATTTCTCTCAGCTTCAATATTTTATGCCCGATTTTTTCCTTAACTCTTTTCATCGGGCGCTTACCTTTATATATATATGCAGCCACAGTTGCCGGAACAAGATTTCCCCATGCCGATAAAGCATCTTTTTCCCAACCATTTTTTCCCTTAACCTCACCGACTATAATATTCTCACCCAAAAATGCCTGATAAGTTCGCGGAGAATATGCCTTATCAAGCACAATTTTTTCGCACAAAGCCGAAACTTTTCTCCCGTTCAATGTTCCATCGGCATTAAAATATTCTCCCCTCTTTCCGGCCTTGCGAATAGCCGCAACCTCTCGCACTGCCGCACGCATAGCCTGTCTGCCGGCATACATTTTTCCAATTTCACCGCCATCATGATAAATCGCATTTTTTACCATTCCAGCTATATATTGGCTATCATTAAAACTTCTGGCAAGAACCGCCCGTTTCAAAAAACCTGCCCTGCTCTCTTCGCGCAACATCAACGCCGTTTGAGCAAAAACCTCGGCATGAACCTCTTTTAAATATCTCTTATAGCTATTTCTCTCAGGCAACTTCCCTGCTTTTTCATCCTTGCTGCTTCCCCCCTCTTCAGAAGCAATATAAATTTTATCGAGCGTCTCATCATCAAAAAGGTCATCTTTTCTCTGATAAGAATGTGCCATCTCATGATATTTTATAGCGATATTGTCATTATTAAAAGAAAAATATACTTCTCCGCTAAGGTTCATTCCTCCGCCTCCTTGGGTAGAACGTCCTACCGCAACCAAATATTCCCCGTTTGGCAGCGGACGCAGTGCCCAACAGTTCAAAAGCACTTTTTCGGCCTCAAGCGGCGAAATTCCCCTAACTTGTGCCATCCCATCAATAACTTTTTTATAGTCGTAGTGAAGTTCGTTATCAACTTTTGCATTATGAATATCTGCATACGAAAAAATTGCCGTTCCCGTCTCTTTTGACATCGCAGCAATATCCTGCTCTGCGGGCGCAACTCTAAAAGCCCCATTTGAAACAACACTTTGTTCCGGCTCATCTTTGACTTGATTTATCTCTTTGTTATCAGATTCAACCATAGTCACACTCCACTATAAAAAAACACTTCTCCAGTTTTTAGTATAGCAGATTTTTTATATAATTTCATTAAATTTTTATGACACCGATATTTTTATAACCGGAATCTCCAGCTCATCTTTGGTAAAACCTGCATGATTGCTCTTCAACAGATGTTGTCCATGCTTTTGCTTCAGCTCAAATTCATCCATCGCCATTGCAACATAATCCCCGATAAAACACACCGGCTTTTCGGCATGCAAATAATTTTTTTCAAATTCCGCCTTGGTAATCAGCTTAAAATGTTCGCCAAAATGCTTATTGAATATCTGCGGAAATTGCCCGACATATTCCGGTTTCACAAAAAGTGACACACATCTGCCTTCCAAAGAAATCGGATGCAACAGGCTCTCTGCAACATCAGGATAATCTTCCACAAAAAGATACTTAACATCAATATGTCCATGATCAGCAGTTATTAAAACATCTGTTTTGTTATGTATTTCCTGCAAGGCTTTTTCAATTTTTTGCTCCATTTCGCGCAACAACTTTGGCACCTTTGGACTTTTTGAACCAAATTCATGCAGCACCATATCCGGTTCAAACCAATATGCATAAATATAGGCATCTGTCTCTTGATTGCACAGCTCAACCACACGATTAAGCCAATCATCAAATTTTGCATAGCCACTGGGAACAAAATCAGGCATAACCTCAAAGGCTTTTCTACCATTGGCAACCATTTCTTCAACAACTGTCTTGCAGGGCAGTCTGTTTGTATGTTGCGGCATTTTAGAAACCTCGCCGGTATAATAGTTTTTGTTCAAAAAAACTTCTATCACCTCATCTGTCTCAGAAAAATATTGCGCCCAACCGATAAAACCTGTTTGCCAAGGCATCTTTCCGGTTCGATAAGCAGTTGTCGCCGCAACGGTGGTCGCCGGAATGATCGCCTGCTCAACATCAGCTAAATGAGTGCTAAAAAAACCGTTTTTATCTAAAAACTTATGCATTACTGCCACACCCATACCATCCAAAACTATCACCAGGCGATTTTTTCCCCGAGCATCTTGCATTTTCTGCAAACGTTCTAAAATAGCCATTATTTTTATCTCCAATAGCCTACTTATTGCCAGCTTTCTCGGCAATCAACACCACTCCGTCGCGAACATCGATTATTTTAACCAAATCTCCTGATTTTAAATTGTTTGGACACTCCACAATCCAAACCGTATCACCGACCGCGACTTTTGAACGTCCGTCAACAACCTCTTGCACCAGCTTAAAACTGCGCCCAACATATTGAGCCGCCATATCATTCAAGTTCTGCGCATTTTTGGGTGGTTTTACCCTTTGCATAATCTTGCGATAAACATACAACCCAAAAACCGCAAAAACTGCCGAAATAACCGAAAACAATAACAATTGTTTTGTCAGAGTAAGTGTTGTAAAAAACACAACACTACTGACAACACAGGCTGAAAAACCAAACCAAATCAAATAGGTTCCGGGAACAAAAAATTCAAGGACAATAAGTATAATTCCAAGTGATAGCCACTGTATATATGTCATCGACTACTCCTATTTTTTAGTACTTTTATCTTTAACAACTTCTTTTGCAATCTCGGCAATACCGGCTAGAGAGCTCATCAGATTTTGTGTTTCCATGGGCAACATCAACAACTTTTGGTTCGGCGAAGCTATAATCCCTTGCAAAGCATCAACATACTTCAAACCCAAGAAGTAATTAAGTGCTTTTGCATCACCTTTCACAATAGCTGCTGACATCATACGTGTAGCATTAGCCTCAGCTTCTGCTGTACGCTCACGAGCTTCTGCCGCACGAAAAGCGGCTTCTTTTTCTGCTTCTGCCTCCAAAATGCGCGATTGTTTTTCACCTTCAGCTTTCAAAATTTCTGATTGACGAATACCTTCAGCTTCAAGAATATTAGCACGTTTTTCACGCTCAGCCTTCATCTGTCTTGCCATTGAATCAATCAAATCGCGCGGCGGAGTAATATCCTTAATTTCGACACGGGTAACTTTCACACCCCAAGGTATTGTTGCTTCATCTACCACTGCCAACAAGCGATGATTGATTGAATCTCTCTGTGACAACAACTCATCAATCTCCATACCGCCGATAACCGTTCTGATATTGGTCATAATCAAATTTAAAATTGCCTGATCAAGGTTGCGCACCTGATAAGCCGCATTCTCAGCTTTTTGAATTTGAAAAAACAGCACCCCGTCAACTTTAACCATGGCGTTATCTTTTGTAATAACCTCTTGCGGCGGAACATCCAACACCTGCTCCATACGGTTTATCTTTGCACCGATACGCTCAACAATCGGCACCAAAATATGAAACCCTGGATCAAGTGAACGGGTATATTTACCCAAAAATTCAACCGTATATTCATATCCTTGACGAACAATCACTACAGAATAAGCAAGTGCCACCAAAATCAAAATCAGCAAAACTATCGCAGCTTCCATTTTTTTCCCCTTTCTCAAATTATAAACATACGGTCATTATATTCAGCGTAGCAACTATTACAACGAATAATTCAACAATATCCGCAATTTTATACTCAATACTCCAATAGATAAATTTTAATATATTTGCTCATAAAAAATAATTGACCATACCGCCAATTTATCTCAACTTTAGTTCAGATATAATCTCTAAAGCGAGGATATGATGAACTCAACAAAAACAATCTTTCCAGCCAAAACAAAAAATATTGTTTGGAAAGCTGACCTTTCTTCGACCAAACCCACAAAAAGACTTGCCGTTTTTGCCTCATATTCCTCAAACGAAAAAATTGCCGATTATGTCTTATACTACCTCAAAGGGCTTAAAAAAGTTTGTGATGCGATTATTTTTATCGCCGATAACCCATTGTTAGCGGAAGAACTGGATAAAATAAAAGAATTTGTCGTTTATGCAAAGGCTAAAAGGCATAATGAGTATGACTTCGGCTCATACAAACGCGGCTACATCTATGCCTATAACAACCGCCTGCTTGATAATTCTGCTCAAAGTAAAGGCTATCACTCGTCCCAAACACAACCACGATGGAATAGAAAATACTTTAGATTTTTTGAAAAAAGCCAACCCTATCATCTTCAAATTTTTATCAAGTCCACCCGAAAATACAACCTCAACATCCAAAACTGAAACTAATTATAAATAATACCTCAAACCATATTGCGGATAGTTCTTTTCTGCAATCCCTTGTTGTTGCAAATCATCTGCCAACTGTTGTTCTCTATTTGTCCTCGCTGTCTGATATTGCAACTCATCTTGCGTTGAAAACCCACTGTGATCAACTCCATAGCTATCA
>JAGCXO010000043.1 GCA_017961285.1 Alphaproteobacteria bacterium
GAGGAAACTTATAACAAAATCGCAGAGGGCATGAAAAAAGGACAGGAAGACAACACCAATACAGAACAGGATAAAGAATCCGATAACTAAGAAAATAAAACCAGTTCCGCTTCGGATACCTCTCAGACAGAAGAGAAAATAACTGAAGAAGAAAAGCAGCCGGAAGAAGAAAATAAACAAGAAACAGCTCTTGCATTAGTAGTGTCTCAAATGGGCGCGGAACAAAACCAAGAAGAAAAGCAACCAGATTCGGAAAAACCTGCCGTAAGATCAGAAAATACGGCCATTACTCTCTATAGCGTAGATAAAGCTCTAGGTTTCTTTGAAAGATATGCTGAAGAAAAAGGATATACCTTTAACAGGGATCCCATAGATGACGCGGTTGCCGGCAGTTTCAAAGATGCAGATAAAAATGAACAAGGTCGTATCAGCGTAAAAGATAATAATGCTTCCTCCGATATCAAAGGAATTGATGCTCTGGTCCAATATGCCAAAGAAGCCGGATATGACAATATAACGCTTGGAGAGTGCAGCCCCGAATATGCCGAAGAAATGAAGAAAGCCTGCGAAAAGTATGGTATAAAACTTATGGGCAGAGACAACGAAAATATAGAACAAAATATACAGAAAAACGAAAACCAGAACGTAGAGCCGGATAATCAAGTAGCGGCAATAGCGCTCCCTGCCGGCAAAGAAAAAAATAATCAAGAAGAAATAGAACAGTCCGAACAGACTGCAATACCGCTTTCATCCGGTAATTCAGAAGAAAAAACTCCGGAAATTACTGTAGAAGAGGGAAGATCGAAAGAACCCACATATAAAACCCATTCCCAAATAGCAGAAGTTAAATTGCAACGCTATCTAGCAGAAGCTAAAGAGAAACCGGAGCGTTTTGCAGAAGAAATGACTAATTCGGAAAAAGCATATAACAAAGGCTGGTATGCTCAAACTGGCGAAGAAAAAGCCTTTTCAGATATTTTGTTGCACAAATATGCAAAGGCTGTTGTTCATAATGAAGATAAAAGCCAAATAGAAAAAGCTTTGCAACTATATGGAGTAGATACAATATCCATAGAACCTGATAACAATCCTCAGGGCAAAGTTAAAGTTACCAGCAAAAATTTTGCCGATAGATCGCCCGAAGAACAGGCTGAAATAAAGACCGCTCATGATAAATTGCTGCCACAAAAAGATAGAAACAATTCTGGAAAAATGCAGCAAAATCAGCCAATTACAAAAGAAGACGGCGGTAGATAATAATTATTTTATAAGTAAAAATAAGAAATTTACAAAAAATTGACAAAAAACACTTGCCAAATATCTTTTTTTGTGTTATAGTGCGCACAAATTAAGAACAATTTAGGAGACAAAACGATGGACGTAAAACAAATTACCGCGAGATTAAACCGTGGAGTGGTTTATGAGGGTATGGTTCAAGATATAGAGGATCTTTTAGCATCAGGCGAAATCAGTCAGGCTGAACATGATGAGCTTGTGAAAATGGTTAATGAAATCAATTCTTCCCACAAAGAGGAGAATACTATTGTTGTGGGACAAGAAAAAGAAGATACAAACTTTCTGGAGGTTTCTGAGTTAGAGTCAGAAAACCAAGACATTAATACTTTGTTTACAACAATTACTACAGAAGCCACAGCTGATGAAAATGTTGATGGCAATAATGTGACTGGTGAAAATGCAACATCTGCTGAAAATACTGACGAACAACCTGCAGAAAATGAAAATTCTGCTCCCGAAACACAAGAAGCCACGTCCGACAGCAACGAATCTGATACTCACGAAGAAGCTGATAACAATAATAATGTAGCACAATGGGTCTCTGACTATCATAACTATATGATGGAATGGTCTGCTCGCAACCCTGATCGCAGACTTAGCAAGTTTGAAGCAGAAGAAAATTCTTTCAAAGCAGAATTCAAAGATGAAGTTGTTCTCAATTTTAGTTCTCCTTCCAATGTTGCAGTAAAAACATCTGATCCGGATTCTCCAAAGGCCAGCGATTTTGATGCATTGCTGGAAATTGCTAAAAAAAGCAATCAAGACATTAAACTCTCTGACAAAATGTCCGAAAGTTTCCGCAAAGCCTTAATAGAAGCCTGCGCTAAAGCTGATGTAAAAATCATCAATTTGTCAGCAGAAGACGCAGACCTTTATATGAGCTTTGTTCCTGAGGAAGAAGAAACAACAATAAATGATAATGAAAAAACTCCGCAGGAAGAGGCTCCGGCCGAAGAAAAAGAAGAACCTGTAGCAGAAGAACCTGTAGCAGAAGAACCTGTAGCAGAAGAAGCTGATAAAGCTCCAATAGCAATGCCGGAATCTTTTAAAGATGAAGATATTTTTGCAGAATACGATCCTACTGAAGAAGTTTCACTTCCTGAAGATGAAGTTGCTGATGAAAATGCAGAAACATCACCAACTTTGGAAGCTCCTGCAGAAGAAGAAAAGAAAGAAAATTTCTTCAAAAGAGGTTATAAAAAAGTCAAACAAAAAGTCAAACAAAAAGCCCCGATAGTTATGTTTGGTGTTGGAACTGCGGCCACAACTCTTGCAGGGTGCGATTCTTTGTTAAAGAAGCAAAATAAAGACCCGGTAGTTCAAGAGGTAAATGACACAATTGTTGATCCGTTGGCAGATGACACTTTTCAATTAACTACTGAATCTTCTTCTGATACAAAAACAGATACAATCGCTGTTCCTACTGAGTGGAATAAGAGCATGGCCATTTCTGAAAAAAGATTTAATAGCATCAAGAGAATATATGCTCAAGATTGGGAAACGGTATATAAAAGAGCTTATCAAGTCAAAGATACTTTTGGTACCACAGCAGAACAACTTTTAAGTGCCTATAGAACATTTGTGGACAATACATCAAACGTAAATGCACAAGGATTATCTATACCCGGAACAGGCAAATTTGGTGAATATACCATAGATTTACATAATTACCTCTTCTGCGGCAAAGAGTTAAAGGCTGAGCTTTTTGAGGCTGAAAAAAATCTGATAACCGCAGGTGGCACTCGTAGTGGTGATATATTGGTAGCACCTTTAACAAAGATTAAAGCAGAATATGGTAATTTGCTTAATGATGGAACTTACTTAATATTCACAGGCTGCAACCGTCCGCTTATATCATTCTCTTGCGGTAGCGAATACGAAGTGAAATATGAGCTGCGCGATTGTGATTGTGGCAAAGAAGTAACGCATAAAATCGAAGTTGTTTTGCAAGACACAACCCTTGCACAAACACCTGTTTTAACAGACACAGCTGTCACACATGTAGTAGAAGCACCGGCTGATACAACTAAAAAGGTTGTTACAGAACCTAAAGAACAAGAATATGAGCCAGAGCTGATAGTTCGCTATACCACAAATCTCGGCAAAGCTCCAACAGCAAAATTATTGAATACCTTCACTACTGATGAAACTCAAATCAACCCGGGAACAAAAGTTGGAACCAAACGCTGGACAACCAAAAATCAAAAACGTGGTTATTATACCTCAACGACTGCTGAAGAGGTTAACGAAGAGGTTCGTAATCCTGGAGCTTCAAAAGCAAAAGCCGCAGAAAAGAGAAAACAGGCTGCACAAGAGCAAAATTATAGTTATGAAGAAAACGGAAACACTTATAACTGGCCTGTTAATCAATCTGAAGGCAGATAAACCTTACCCCTCCGAAAAAAAGTCAGCCCGATTCGTCGGGCTTTCTTTTTGCCTTCAAAAATGCTAGCATAAAAAACTTTTTTATGCTAGCATCGAAAACAGCGATAATTTGATATAGGAGTAGTAGATGAAAAAAATAATTTTAAGTTTATGTTTAGCAATTTTACTTACCGCTTGTGGTGAAAATGCTCAATCTCCGCAAAAAAATACCAAACCCACTATAAAAATTGGTGTCAGCTTGCCCTTAACCGGTGATATCGCATATATGGGACAGGCCCTAAAAGGAGCAGTTGACGTTGCCGCACAACAATTAAAAGCTAACAATAAACTTAAAAATAATTACGAATTTATCATTGAAGACAACGCTTACAACACCAAAAATGTTATCGCAATCAATAACAAATTTGCCTATGCCGACAAGGTAAATGCTATTGTAGATTTTGCTTCCAACCCCGGTTTAATAACCTCGCAATTTGCCCAAAAGAACAAAATCATCCATATCAACACCGGCTCATCCGACAAAAATGTTGCTAAAGGAGAATATAATTTTTCTCACACAACTTTACCCGATATGGAGGCCAAAGTTTTGGTAAGAGATATTTTATCCGATTATAAAAATGTAGCCCTGGTTGTTCTAAACGAGGCCAGCGGTATTGCTGCTGCCGCAGAAATGGTTAAAGAAATGGAAGCCCATGGCATCAGTTATAATCAATATATTGTCAACGGTGGCGAAAAAAATATGCGCGATTTGATTGATAAAATAGAACGCAAAAATCCGGATATTTATCTGGTTACATTATACTCACCTGATTTTGATATTTTTTATAAACAAATGCGTGAAAAAGGTGTTAACAAACCCATTACTTCCACAAACTTTATGGACTTGGTGAACAATTTATCCATTTTGCCGGATGGCACACAATGGGTATCATACCCTTCGCCTGAACCTTCTGTCCGAGAAAAATTCTTGAGGCCAACAAAGGCATTACCAATTCCGAACTTTGTATCGGCAATGTTTATGATGCAGTTATGATGGTTGTTGAAGCCTTTGAAAATAGCAACAGTAACGAAGAAGCTCTGAAATATCTGAACAACCTCAAATCATTCAACGGTGTATATGGCGAAGTTGCTATCAATGACGGAATCTTAAATGTTCCGGCAATTAAAAAAGTGCTCCAAAACGGTCAGCCGATTGAAGTAAAATAAAATCTTCTAACTCGTTTATTTATACACTCTTATAAAACGCGGATTCTTTCCGATTCGCGAAAGTGTCTCATAACCTATTGTTCCGGCATCGCGACCTATATCATCAAGAGTATAAAAATCTCCGATAATTGTAGCCATATCGCCGACTTTCAGACCATCTATATTGCTGACATCGCAAATAATATTATCCATAGATACTCTACCGATAATTCTAGCCTCAAGATGGTTTTTATTTTTATCAAAAAATACCTTTCCGACATTTGACAAAGATCTCGGCACACCATCACCATAACCAATTGAAACAATAGCAATTTTTCTTTTTGTCGCAGCCCGATAAGTTGCAGAATATCCAACAAAATCACCTTTTTTCAAAGTTGCAATTTCCAAAACCGGAGCCAATACTTTTATACAAGGTTTCATCTGATTCGGACGATATGGAGCAGTATTAATACCATAAAGAGCAGCCCCGAGACGAACTATATCTTTTTGATATTTTTCGCCCAAAAAAGTACCATCCGAGGCCGAAAGCGAAGCCCGCAAATTTGGAAAATAAATCTTTTTAAGCTTATCAAATTGCGAAAGCTGATGTTCGTTCATAAAATGGTCTTTCTCATCGCCGCATGCCAAATGCGACATAATCATTGAAAATTCTTTTTTATCGGTGGCACTCAGCTTTTTCAGATCACTTTCTCTAAAACCCAAACGATTCAAACCTGTCTCAATTTGAATTGCCGGTTTTATACCCTCTATCTTGTGCTTTTTCCAAAAAGCAAACTGTTCCGAAGACGATATTACCGGTGTCAATTTTGCCTTCTTAAAAGATGAAAAACAATCTTCCCCGATTCCCTGCAGAACAAAAATTTCAGATTTCCCCACATGCGGACGAATTTTTTCCCCTTCGATTCCGTGCGCCACAAAAAAGCAACGACAACCGACTTTTTTATATAAACTTTCTGCAACAACTTCAGCACCGATACCATAGGCATCATCTTTAACAACCGCTGCAGCCACGGAATTTGGCGCAATTTTTTGCAAAGTTTTATAATTGGCAATAATATTATCTATATTTACTTCCAAAATTGGTCTTGTCAAAATACTCATAACCGCCTAATATCCTTTTATCAAAAACAACAACGAGATTTGTATGAAATATACCGATTCACACATACATCTTCAAGATTACGAAAAAGATTTTGCCACAGAAATTATTAAAAAAGCCATAAATATTGGTTTTAAAAAATTTGTCTGTGTCGGCACATCACAAAAAGATTGGCAAACAGTCGCCGATATTACCTTGGAAAATCCTCATTTTATAGTGCCGGCATTTGGGCTTCATCCGTGGAAAGTTGCATCTGTATCGCCCGATTGGCAAAAAGAGTTGGAAAAATATTTAACCTCTTTTCCAAATGCTCTCATCGGAGAAATCGGCTTAGATAAACTAAAGCCCGATATAGAACTTCAAAAACAATATTTTTCAGATCAACTGGCGATTGCAAAAAAATATAATCGTCCCGCAGTAATTCATGCCGTAAAAGCCTTTTCTTTTTTTGCAGATTTTTGGGATAAATTGCCGGAAAAATTTATGTTCCATTCTTTCAATTCTCCGCTTGAACAATTAAAAGAAATTATTAAGCGCGGTGCTTATATTTCTTTCAATCAATCCATACTCAAAAATAGCGATTTTATAAACATAATCAAAGCAACTCCAAATGATAAAATTTTGCTTGAAAGCGATGGTCCGTATCAGCCTCTCAACAAAGGCGATTTATCCACACCTTTATATATTCCCGAACTGTTGGCAAAAATTGCAACGATAAAAGGTTGTGTTCAAGAAGAATTGGCAGAAATAATTTATAACAACTCACAGGAGTTTATCAATGTCTGATAACCGTTTTATGCGCACCCAAGCTTTGTTGGGAGAAAAAAGCTTTTCCAAACTGCAACATTCATCAGTAATGATTGTCGGACTTGGCGCTGTGGGTGGCTATGCCCTGGAAGCGCTTGCCAGAGCAGGGGTTGGCAAACTTGTTTTGGTAGATTTTGATAAGGTGGAAATAACCAACATCAATCGCCAAATTTTAGCGCTAGATTCGACTATCGGCAAACCCAAAACAGTAGTAGCACAAAATAGAGTTCATGATATAAATCCAAATTGCCAAATTGTGGTAAAAGAGATGTTTGTAAATTCTAAAAATATTGATGACTTGCTTTCCGAAAAAGTTGATTTTGTGATTGATGCTATCGATGCCCTAAACCCTAAATGTGATTTAATTCAAGCACTATATCAAAAAAATATTCCCTTTATTTCTTCAATGGGAGCGGCATTAAAAACCGATGCCTCGCATATCAAATTACAAACCCTGAACAAAACTAAAAATTGCCATTTAGCACGTTTTATCCGCAAACGTCTGAAAAGACGTGATGTAGATATAAGCAAAATTCTTTGTGTTGCATCAGATGAACAAACAGATTTACCGGAAAGCGCACTTTTCATAGAAGAAAAAGAAGACATTTGTAGCAATACGCGCCAACGACATACTATGGGATCTTTGCCTACAATTACCGCAATTTTTGGGCTTACAATAGCTAATGCTGTGATTCTTTCTTTGTCAAAGCTTGCAAAATAAAATAAATCATCTACAATATCTCCTGTATTTAATAACTTTGACGGCAATACCACAATGAAAATGATAAAACCGGTAGTTAATATATCTAGAATAGCAGACAGTTTTGATGTTGTCTTGTGTGGCCTTAACGGCGTTTTGTATGATGGAAACTCTTTTAAGACCGAAGCTGTAAACGCACTTCTCCGCCTCAAAAAGAATGGTAAAAAAATTGTTTTATTAAGCAATACTGCAATGAGACTGGAGCGTTTAATAAATCTGATGTATGAAAATAATATTTCTCCGCTTCTTTTTGATAACATTGTCACAATGGGAGAAGTTTTACACTACAAACTTCAGTCAACAGATCCAAAATATAAATTACTGGGTAAAGTTTATTATAACTTGAGTGGCGATGAATCAGCCGAAGCATTTTCAGACCTAGATTTTACAAGCACTGAAAACTATTCTCAGGCCGATTTTTTATATGTTGCTCATTCCTCCCAACTTAGTGAAATTTCTAGTTATACCGACATCTTAAGCCATTGCGCCAGTTTAGATATTCCTCTATTATGCGTTGGTGCAGAAAATTCTATATTTATAAATGGTGAAATTTGTCCTTCGGCCGGTATGATTGCTGAACAATATGCGATATTAGGAGGAAAAATTACCATTTTAGGCAAACCAGATAAAAACGTTGCTCAATATACTCTGGAAGATATTTCATTTGAAGATCCAAATAGAGTTTTAATGATAGGTGATAGCGTGCCGGTAGATATCAAAGTGGCATCGTCTTGCGGCTTTTCCAGCCTATTAATCAGTAAAGGAATTCACAAAAACAGTCTTGGTGAGGGCTATATCCCCGACATTAGCAAAGCGCGCGAACTTTCTACCAATTTTGAAGTGTTCCCTGATTATGTAATGTCAAGTTTACGTTGGTAAAATTTCTTCTGCTAATAATGATATTTCAAGCCACTGATCTTCGGCTTCTGATTTTTGATTTTGCACCTCTTTCAATTCATCTGTAAGAGCAAAAAATTCCTCTTTATTATTTTGATATAAATCTGCATCTGAAAGCCTTTGCGAAATATCTGCAATTTGTTTCTCAAGTTTTGCAATTTTATCTGGCAAAATCTGCAACAAACGTTGCTGATTATAAGTTAATTTTCTTTGAGGAATAACTTTCGGGCGCTCTTGCTTGGCAACGGTTTTGTTTTTATCAATTTTAGTTGCAATCGGCTTTTGCTTGCCTAAAAAATCAGAATAGCTTCCGACATATTCTTCGACAGATCCATCACCTTTCATATATATAATTGAAGTAACTAATTTATCCAAAAAATCTCTATCATGACTGACCACAATCATAGTTCCGTCATATTCGCTCAGCATTTCTTGCAACAAATCGAGTGTATCCATATCCAAATCATTTGTTGGCTCATCCAGCAACAAAAAATTTGATGGCTGTGCCAATATTTTTGCCAACATAAGTCGATTCTTTTCACCACCGGAAAGTGTTGCAACCGGAGATTTTGCCTGCTCTGGAGTAAAAAGAAAATCTTTAAGATAAGCCACCACATGGCGATAAGATCCTCTTACCCAAATGTGATCTCCCTCATCACAAAGCGTCTGCCACAAAGTTTTTTGTGGATTCAAGCTAAAACGATTCTGGTCAAAATATGCTTCTTGCAAATTTTTACCGATTCTCACAAAACCTTCATCAGGCTCAAGTTTTTTGGTTAGCAACTTAATCAAAGTAGTTTTGCCGGCTCCGTTTGGTCCAACAATACCGATCCGATTGCCCCTGATAACTTTAATTGAAAAATCTTTTACAATGGGTTTGTTCCCAAAACATTTGCTTATATGTTTAGCTTCAAGCACAATCTTAGATTTCCATAAGGTATTTTCTACATCAATATTAACATTGCCTATTTGTTTGATCTGTTCTCGTCGTTCCTGCCGCAACTGCAACAATCTTCGCAAGCGACCTTGATTTCGGCGTCTTCTTGCCGTAACACCTTTGTGCAGCCACTCAGTTTCCTCCGCAAGTTTTTTATCCAAATATTTTTGAGCAATAATTTCCTGGTCAATAATTTGTTCCTGCCATTCTTCAAAAAACTCAAATCCCTTATTATTTCTACGCATAATACCCCTATCGAGCCAAAAAGTAGTCTTTGAAATCTTACGCAGAAAATAACGATCATGGCTAATTACGACAACAGCACCGCTGTACCCTGAAATAATTTTTTCCAAGAGCTCTATCGTCGGCATATCCAAATGATTTGTAGGTTCATCCAAAAGCAAAATATCTGGTTCTGAAACCAAAGCTTTAGCTAAGGTTGCTTTTCTTTTTTCTCCGCCGGATGCTTTTTCAGGGCTTTGATCTGCCTCTATCCCAAGTTGCTCAATCAATATTTGAGCCTTATATTCAGATGATGAACTTTTATCATCCAATCCCGACAACACAACTTCTCTCAAAGTTTTATAGTCAGCCAAATCGGCATCTTGTGGCATATAACCTATTGTAGTTGCCGGCTGAATAAAAATTTCCCCATCATCAATATCCTGCAAACCGGCAATAATTTTAAGCAGGGTAGATTTTCCCGAACCGTTTCTGCCAATCAGTGAAATTTTATCACCACGATTTATATAAAGCTCAACATCGCGAAAAAGTTGATTTGTCCCAAAACGCAATTTTACTTTTTTCAATGTATATATAGGTGGCTCAAAATTACCCATTTTTTCCTCAAATCAGTATTGAATAAATCTTATAGCCCAAACATTATTAAAAATAAAGATAATTCACAAATAAAGTTTGAATATGGATAATTTTTGTATATTATAAAAGTAGGTTTATATCATTATTAGGATTTATCATGAAGAAAATTTTAGTTTTATTTATCTGCTCGCTTATAACTTTTAATACTCTTGCTGCAGACGATTTATCTCTCATAGATTTATTTGGTGAAGAAGAAAATAAACAGGATGAAAATTCGCAAAAAAAATCACAAGAAACCAACGTTCAACAAAGCAAAAACGACAAAGAAGGCGAATTAAACGACCAAACACAAACATCGGATTCTGAGCAAAATTCTAAAATTTCTGACTTTTTTTCATTCTTAAACATACCCTTTTTCCGTTCTCAAGATGCACTCAAACAACAGGAATTATCCCCTAATAAAAATGAACCACAGGAAAGCTATGAGCAACGCTTGATCAAAATGGCTGAATCAGGTGATGTTGATGCTTGTCTGACATTAGGATACTTATATTTATTTGGTGAAAATGGTATAAAGAAAGACGAAAAACAGGCCTTTAAATACTATTCTATTGCCGCTGAAAAAAACGATATTATTGCACTCAATAATTTGGGAAGTCTATATTATAGCGGGATAGGAACCAAAAAAAATATCACTGAGGCAACAAAATTATTCGAAAAGGCTACCCAACTTGGCAACTATGAGTCGGGAGTGAACCTTGCTTTCATATACTTAACC
>JAGCXO010000044.1 GCA_017961285.1 Alphaproteobacteria bacterium
TACCGTCAACCGCAAAAAGTCTTTTAGATATCGGCAGTGGGGCAGGGTTTCCCGGACTGGTATTAGCAATCATTGCCGCAGAAAAAACACCGTATTTAAAAATCACCTTAGCAGAGAGTATAAAGAAGAAAACACTGTTTTTAAATTATGTAAAAGAAGAGCTCTCTCTAAACAACACGACTATATTAAACGAACGCGTAGAAACAATAAAAAATAAAAAATTTTCCGCAATTACAGCAAGAGCTGTTACATCACTTGATGATCTTTTGAAATATGCAAATTTATTACTTGATAAAAACGGCTTATGCATATTTCCAAAAGGAAAAAGTTATAAAGAAGAAATAGAGCAGGCTCAAAAACAATGGAAATTTTCTTTGACCATTGTTGACAGCAATACATCAGAAGAAGGAAAAATACTAATTATAAAAAAACTTACTAAAAAAGGGAGAACAAAATGCCAAGAATAATTGCTATTGCCAACCGCAAAGGAGGTGTCGGTAAAACCACAACGGCAGTAAATGTTGCAACAGCGATGGCCGCGGTCGGCAAAAAAGTCTTGATAATAGACTTAGATCCGCAATCAAACGCTTCAACATCCTTAGGTATAGATAAAAACAATTGTCAAATTTCTTCCTACAACTTAATAATGGGAGAAAGTTCAATAAGCAAAAGCGTTGTGTGGACGGAAGTTCCCAACCTTTCAATAATTCCATCCTCGCCGGATTTAGCCGGAGCAGAAGTTGAATTAGCAAATAAACAGCACCGTGAATATGCGCTCAAAAAAGCCATACAAACAACAGCATCTTCCTACGACTATATCCTAATAGACTGCCCTCCTTCACTTAGCCTTATTACAATAAACGCACTGGTTGCAGCCGATGCGGTTGTTGTTCCGCTGCAATGCGAATATTTGGCTCTCGAAGGAATAAGCGACTTAATAAAAAATCTCAATATTATCAAAAGACACTTTAACCCGAAACTGGAACTGCAAGGCGTTGTTCTCACAATGTATGATGGCCGAAACAATCTGAGCCAAATGGTAGAAGATGATGTAAGAAACTTTTTTGGTAAAAAGGTTTATCAAACGGTAATCCCGAGAAACGTGAGAGTTTCCGAGGCTCCGTCACACGGCAAACCTGTTTTGCTATATGACCACAAATGCCAAGGATCACAAGCCTACATAAGTTTAACGGGAGAAATATTAAAAAGAGAAGGAGAAAGATTAGCATGCTAGAAGATAACAACAAAAGAAAAAATCTAGGAAGAGGATTAGAAGCTTTGTTGGGAGATAAGGATTTTTCTTTAGACGATATAACAACACCTTTGGATATTGACAACAAAGACCACGTGAAAAAAATATCTATTGAACAGCTATCTGCATCCCCGTTTCAACCAAGAATGACTTTTGATGAAGAAGCGCTCAATACATTAGCCGCCTCTATCAAAGAAAAAGGCATACTCCAGCCATTACTTGTTCGTCAAAAATTAAATGGAAACTATGAAATTATAGCAGGCGAACGACGCTATAGAGCGGCACTCAAAGCCGGATTAAAAGAAATACCGGTTATGGTAAAAGATTTTTCCGATAAAGAAGTTTTGGAAGTAGCTTTGATTGAAAATATTCAAAGAGAAAATTTATCAGCAATCGAAGAAGCGGAAAGTCTGGAACAACTGATAAAATCATTTTCTCACACCCAAGAAAGTCTTTCTCAGGTCATAGGAAAATCAAGAAGTTACATTGCAAACACTCTGCGTTTGTTATCATTACCGATGTCGGTTCAGCAAAAAGTAAAAGATAACAGCCTGACCGCCGGACACGTTCGTCCCTTAATAGGTCTCGAAAATGCCGAAGAACTGGCAGAAAAAATTATCAAAAAAGGGTTGAACGTAAGACAAGTAGAGGAACTTGTTCAACAAAGCAAAAACGTAAAACCTAAAAAAACAAAAAATAAAGACCAAGACATTATTGATATTGAAAACAACATCAAACATAACCTTGGGTTAAAAATAAAAATTTCAACAGCAAAAAACGGCGGTGGAAAAGTCGTTTTATCATATTCAGATTTATCTGAACTTGATAAAATACTTGATATTCTTCGTCGCTAAAAACCAACAAGACTAAAAGGAGACTACAATGAGTATATTGGATAAAATGATTGAAAACTGCAAAAAAGCCGGTTACGAAGCAACAGAAAACATCGAAAAAATAGCCAAAGCCAAAAATATGATGTTTGGAGAAAAAGAGTGGCAAAGATGCCCTTGTGACGGCAACAATGATAACAGATATTGCATTTCTGAACTGTGCCGCAGTGATATTGAACGTGACGGAATATGTCATTGTCGTTGCTATCGAAAAGCAAAATAAATAAAAGTAACTATATTTTTACAAACTAAGGTATAAACTGTTCCATAATTGAAACAAACAAGGAAAATCCGATGGGAATATTCAAAAAAATACTTTTTGCCTTAGGAGTTCTTATACTTTTAATTTTAGGCAGTTTATATTTTGGTGAAGATATGGGCTTTTCAAGCGGAAGCGGCCTTTTAGGACTTATTATTGGTGCAATAGTAGTTTATATCTTTTTCAAAATGATCTTAAAAGCCATAGGATGTCTTCCGGCATTAATAATCATATTGGGAATAATCTTTTTCATTCTATATGCCATCGGTGCCTTAAACGGAGGGGGTAAAGAAATTATTCCCAACATAAAAAACTTTTTAGAGGCCAAAGACACTCCCCAGGAAGAAGGAATAATTTTATTTGAAGAGGATTCTCATCAAGATTTGCATATAAACGAAAATTTTGAAGACCTTCAAGTAGAACAAAATGAAGATATCGAAGCAGAGCCAAGTGCTGAAGAAAAACCAAAAGAAAATATCATAAAAAAACTTACTGCAAACAGCAACAAAACAAAGGAAAAAACAAAACCACACAATTATCCGATGGTATATGGCAATGCAAAAGTCATAACCGCAGACACTCTGCTTATACGTAACCATGTTATTCGCTTATATGGGATTGCCGCCCCCTCGCAAAAACAAACTTGTGCAGATAACAAAGGTCATCCCTATACTTGTGGAAAGAAAGCTGCTCGCTGGCTACAAAACTGGATACTTGACGGTGAAATAAACTGCAGAATATTGCAAAAAACACCAAAATACATGGTAGCCACCTGCTCGTATGGAGAATATGACTTAGGCGCGGCTCTAATTATGGCCGGATGGGCTGTAGCACTGCCGCAAAATAAGGTTTATGCCCCATACGAGGAAGAAGCAAAAAGAAATCGTAGCGGAATGTGGAACGGAACCTTTTACAAACCCTGGGATTGGGAAAAAATACAAAATCAAAAGCCAAAAATAAAAGTTATAAAACCCAAAACCAACAAAAAAAGGCTGTGGGATTATCTTTAGTTAGGTAAAATCATGGAGTTTATCTGCAACACAGAAGAAGACACAGTCAAATTTGGTCAAAAACTTGCTACCTTTGCCAAAAAAGGAGATGTTTTTGCCCTATACGGAACACTTGGAATGGGAAAAACGGTCCTGTCGCGTGCCTTTATCCAAAAGCTTTGCGATACCTCCGAAGTTCCAAGTCCCACATTTACTTTGTTACAAATATATAATTCTCCAAAATTTCCAATATATCACTTTGATCTTTATCGCCTGAAATCCCCGGAAGAAATTTTCGAAATAGGTATGGAAGAAGCTATTTATGACGGAGTGAGTCTTATAGAATGGCCGGAAAAAATGGGAGGATATATTCCTAAAAAATCATTTAAAATAAATATTTTACCGTATAAAAAAGGCCGCAAAATTATTATTGATAGCGAACTTTTAGAGCAAAAACAAAGGTTAGAACAAATTGATAAATAAAAATATACATGCCAACGCAGTCTGCCTAAAAAACAAAGGAATACTAATAACCGGTCCGTCCGGAAGCGGAAAATCTGACTTGACATTACGCCTAATTCTTAACCATAACGCTGTTCTCATATCCGACGATAGAACGCTTGTAGAATGCTCGAACGGTGTTTTAAAAGCCTCTTGTCCGCAAAATATTAGAGGAATGCTGGAAGTTCGTGGGGTAGGGATTTGTAATTTTAATACAAAGCCGACAGCAAAAATATCTCTCATAGTAAAACTGGTATCATCACGAGCAAAAATTGAACGTCTGCCCGAGATAAAAACAACAGAAATTCTCGGCATAAAGATTCCCACAATAGAACTTTATGCTTTTGAGTCCTCAGCCCCCGAAAAAATCATAGCTGCTGCCTGTTATCAAAAAAAATAGAATTACTTGCCTTTTAAAAACGATTATTTTATTATACTTGGCATAAACAAAGGAAAAGGCAATGTTCAAAAAATATATAGGAAATTTTCTACAAACACTGGGTAGTCCTCTAGCCAATTTTATCAAACGTATCGGCGAATTATCACTTTTTATTATCCAATCTGTTTACAATTGTGTGACACCGCCTATATATTTAAAAAATCTCATCAAACAAATGGTAGATATAGGTTTTTATTCTTTGCCTGTAGTCGCTTTAACCACCGTTTTTGCAGGTATGGTTATTGCCTTGCAAACAAACGCAGGTTTTTCAAGTTACGGAGCGGAAAGCGCAGTGGCTTCAGTGGTTTTAATCGCAGTAACACGTGAATTGGCTCCGGTATTTTCAGGTCTTATGGTTGCCGGACGAATAGGTGCGGCTATGGCTGCCGAAATCGGAACAATGAGAGTTACAGAGCAAATTGATGCCTTGTCAACTTTATCAACCAACCCCTTCAAATATCTTGTAACCCCCCGTCTGCTGGCTGGAATATTAGTATTACCATTATTAGTCCTGATCGGGGATATAATAGGCATATTCGGAGGATATACGGTTGCTATATACCAGCTGGATTATAATGCAGCAAATTATATTAATACAACAATAAATGAACTCCAAAGTATAGATGTAATAACAGGTTTGATAAAAGGAGCTGTTTTTGGATTTATAATAGCTCTTATGGGATGCTACAACGGATATAAGTCAAAAGGAGGAGCACAAGGTGTCGGAAATGCCACAACCAATGCCGTTGTTTCTTCATCAATCCTAATTCTTATATGCAATTATATCATAACCGGAATGATTTTTGCCAAATAGGAGAAGAAAATGGATAAAAATACAACCAAAATAAGTATTAAAAATCTTCACAAATCCTTTGGCCCAAAAGTTGTTTTGGATGGTGTAGATTTGGAAGTAAAACAAGGTGAATCCTTGGTTGTTATAGGTGGTTCAGGCACAGGAAAATCCGTGCTCATAAAGTGTATTCAAGGCCTGATATCTCCCGACGAAGGCTCAATAAAAATTGATGGCAAAGAAAGTGTCGGTATAGATAAAAAAGAGGCCGAAATATTATATTCAAAAATGGGCATGCTTTTTCAGGGCGGCGCACTGTTTGACAGCCTGAGTGTTTGGGAAAATGTGGCCTTTGGCTTGCTGGAAAACAAAAAAATGCCTCGAAAACTTGCTAAAAAACAAGCTATAAAATATCTGAACCAAGTTGGATTAAGTGCCGACGTAGCAGATTTATCTCCGTCAGAATTGTCTGGAGGAATGCAAAAAAGAGTTGGCTTAGCTCGGGCAATAGCCACCCAACCGGAAATAATCTTTTTTGATGAGCCAACTACAGGGCTTGATCCGATTATGGCAGACGTAATCAACGATTTAATTATAACTTCGGTCAAAAAAATCGGAGCTAGCGCCCTGACTATAACGCACGATATGGCTTCTGCCCGAAAAATTGCGGATAGAATAGCAATGCTGTATAAAGGAAAAATTATTTGGCAGGGAACAGTAAAAGAGTTGAAAAAAACGGACAATCCGTATGTTCTCCAATTCATAAACGGCAGTTCAGAAGGTCCGATAAAAGTAGAGGTTTAGAAAATGGCAAAAAAAACGCTTATACAATATGTTTGTCAAAATTGTGGCGCCATATATCCGAAATGGCAGGGAAAATGCGATGCTTGCGGTGAATGGAACACCATATTGGAAGAAAAAACAGCAAACGAAGGATTTTCCAACATAAAAAGCACAAACAAAGGCCATAAAATAGAATTTTTTGACCTAAACGGCGTTACTCAAAATCTTGAAAGAATATCGACCGGAATAAAAGAATTGGATCGTGTTAGCGGTGGCGGTCTTGTTGCTGGTTCGGTAATATTGGTCGGAGGAGATCCCGGAATTGGTAAATCAACACTTTTATTACAAGCCTGCGCCAGTATAGCCAATCAAGCCTCAAACCCCGAATGTTATTACATATCCGGAGAAGAGGCACTCGATCAGGTAAGAATAAGAGCCAAGAGATTAGGGCTTGAAAAATCACCGGTAAAATTAGCTTCTGCCACCGATATAAAAGATATTATAGTCACTTTGGAAAAAACATCAGCCAAAGTTGTTGTTATTGATTCCATCCAAACAATGTATTTAGAAGAGGCTGAATCAACTCCCGGAAGTGTTTCCCAAGTCAGAGCCTGCGCTTATGAGCTCATAAAATTAGCCAAAAAGAAAGGTTTTGTTTTGTTTTTGGTAGGACATGTCACCAAACAGGGCTCAATCGCCGGTCCTCGCGTTTTGGAACATATGGTTGATACGGTTCTTTATTTTGAAGGCGAAAGAGGACACCAATTCAGAATTTTGCGAGCCGTCAAAAACCGTTACGGTGCAACAGATGAAATCGGTGTTTTTGAAATGCAAGACAAAGGTTTGGCAGAAGTAGATAACCCGTCCGCACTGTTCTTAGCGGAAAGACAAGGCAATATATCCGGCTCATGTGTTTTTGCCGGTATAGAAGGTTCTCGCCCTGTTTTGGTGGAAATACAGGCACTAGTCAGCCCAACCGGATACGCAAGCCCCAAAAGAGCTGTTGTTGGTTGGGACACTAGCCGTTTATCAATGGTTTTGGCTGTTTTAGAGGCAAGAGGTGGTCTCAACCTGAGCAGCCAAGATGTCTATCTGAACATAGCCGGAGGCCTGAAAATATCGGAACCTGCAGCAGACTTAGCAGTGGCTATGGCTATAATTTCATCTTTGACCAATCGACCTTTACCATCTGATATGGTAATTTTTGGCGAGATAGGACTTTCTGGTGAAGTCAGAGCCGTAAGTCAACCGAGCCTGCGGCTGAAAGAGGCTCAAAAGCTTGGCTTTAAGAGCGCAATAATTCCTTCGCAATACAAAAAAGACAGTAAATTAAATTCGGCAGAAATATCTTTGCACGAAATTGGCAATGTTCAAAAGCTAATCAATTGGTTTAATTAGGAAAAAGATATGAATAATTTGGATATATTTATTTTGATAGTTTTTTTAATCTCCGGACTAATTTCTCTTAACCGCGGATTGATTAAAGAAATCCTTTCGATAATGGGTTGGGTTTTTGCGATTGTAACAATCATCTTTATGTTGCCGATAGCAAAACCGTTGCTAAGCGTATATATCAAAAATGAAACTATGACCTCGATAGTTGCCTCAATAGGCATTCTTATACTCTTTTTTATAATTTGGATAATCATAACCTCACAAATTGTTAACAAGATTCGCTCAAGCAAAATAAGCACTCTTGACCGAATTTTCGGGCTGTTTTTTGGTTTTTTGCGCGCATGCATTTTGGTAATTTTGTTCAACATAATGGTAGGTTGGATCCTAACTCCCGAAGAACAACCTGAAGTATTCAAGAAATCAAAATATTTTCAGCTTGCCGGCGACTTTGCTGAACCGATTGAAAAATTATTGCCAAAGAACAAAAAGTCAGAAGAAGGCGAGGAAAAGACCGAAGAAAAAATTGATAGCGTTTTATCAGAGAACATTGATAAACTCTTTGAAAAAATGGTTCAGCCCAAAGTCGAAAATCCCGATGCCAAATCTGCAGGCGAACCCAAAAAACAAGAGCAGGGCGGTTATAACAGCAACGAGCAAAAAAATCTCGATCGCCTGATAGAAATGACAATAGAGGAATAAAAACCTTTATACAAACAAAAAAACCGCCCCAAAAGGAGCGGTTCTTTTTTAATAATCAAAAGATTATTTGTTTTTCAAAGCCTCACCGAGTGCATCGCCGAGGGTAGAGCCGGAAGAAGTATTAGAATATTCCTCCAAAGCCTTCTTTTCCTCTTCAATTTCAAGAGCCTTAATAGACAAACCTAATTTGCCTTTTTTCTTGTCTACACTGGTAACTTTAGCTTCAACAACATCACCGGCATTAAATTTGCTCAGATCTTGATTAGCTTTTTCTCTGGCCAAATCAGCTTTCTTAATATGAGCGGCAACGCCGTCAACCTCAACATTGATACCGTCATCAGCAACTTCAACGATAGTAGCTTTAACATTGTCGCCTTTTTTGAAGTTATCTAAAGTACTAGCATTGGTATTTTCTGTCATTTGCTTAATACCAAGGCTGATACGTTCTTTTTCAACGTCAACATCGATAATTTTAGCCTGAATTTCTTGACCTTTGGTATAATCTTTAACAGCTTCTTCTCCTGGTTTATCCCAAGAAATGTCTGATAAGTGAATCATACCATCAATCTCATCATTAAGACCGATAAACAGACCAAATTCGGTAATGTTCTTGATTTTACCTTCAATAATAGAACCGACTTCATGTTCTTCAACATAAGCAGCCCAAGGATTCGGGGTGCATTGCTTAATGCCGAGACTAATTCTTCTCTTGTCGGCATCAACTTCCAAGACCTTAACTTCAACTTCTTGTGAAGTAGAAACAATTTTGCCTGGGTGAACATTTTTGCGTGTCCAGCTCATCTCAGAAACGTGAACCAAACCTTCGATTCCATCTTCCAATTCAACAAATGCACCATAATCGGTAATATTTGTAACCTTACCTTTGCAAATATCGCCGACATGGAATCTGTCTTCAACGTTTTGCCATGGATCATTCTCAAGTTGTTTCATACCGAGGCTAATACGTTGATTATCCTCATTAAATTTGATAACTTGAACTTTAACGGTCTGACCGATAGATAATACTTCTGCAGGATGATTGATACGTTTCCAAGAAATATCGGTAACGTGTAACAAACCATCAACACCGCCCAAATCAATAAATGCACCATAATCGGTAATATTTTTAACAACACCGTCAAGAACAGATCCTTCCTTGATTGCATCAATGAGCTCTGCTCTTGATTCTGCTCTTGTTTCTTCCAAAACAACACGGCGAGAAACAACAATATTACCTCTAACCTTATCCATCTTCAAAATTTGGAACGGCTGTGAGATACCCATCAAAGGAGTAATATCTCTAATCGGTCTAATATCAATTTGTGACCCCGGCAAGAAAGCGATAGCGCCATTCAAATCAACGGTAAATCCGCCTTTAACTCTGCCAAAAATAATACCATTAATGCGTTCGCCGGCATTCATAGCTTTTTCCAAATCTTGCCATGCTTCTTCACGTCTTGCTTTCTCACGAGATAAAACAATATTACCGTCACGATCTTCATAGCGATCGATATAAACTTCAACAACATCACCAACATTAAGTTCTGGATTTTGACCAAATTCTCTGAGAGGAATGCTGCCTTCAGACTTTAGACCGACATCAACAGTAACAAAATCAGGAGTAACTTTAACAATAGTTCCTTTAACAACCAATCCTACAAGACTTTTCTCTCCCATCTGCTCATTGAGTAAATCGGCAAAAACTTCATTGGTTTCAGGAATTTGAAATTCTGTATTCATATAATAAACAATTCAAAAATGCCAACCCGAAAATAAAAAGGGCGGACTTGCGTGAAACAACAGACATCACAAAGAACATCACGCCATATTCATTGCGACGACAACATCTATACACACATTTATTTATTTTTCAAGCGTTTTTTTGCTTTGCATCTATAATTTCGCAAACTTTTTCAAATACTTGTTCAATAGAAAGCTCTGAAGTATCGATTATAATAGCATCTTTTGCCGGTTGACTGCTTTCTCTGGCAAAGTCGTTTTTATCTCTGGCAATAGTCTGTTTCAAAACCTCATCATAAGAAGATATCTCCCCTTTTGCGTCATACTCCTTAAATCTGCGCATTGCTCTAACTTCCGGCGAAGCAGTAATAAAAAATTTTATATCTGCATTTGGGCAAACCACGGTTCCGGTATCTCTGCCGTCATAGATAGCCCCGTTTGCCGGTGTTCCGTCAGCAAAAACCGGATTTTTTGAAAAATTTTGTTGCATGGCCAGCAGTGCAACACGAACAGCAGGAATTGCTGCGACAATAGATGCGGCCTTACTGCCTTCTAGAGAGCGAAAGGCCGGATTTTTGGACAACTCCATCATTTTTTGAAAAGTTAAGTTTTTTGCAAAGGCCTCAGCAGCTGTCTTATCTTCAAGAGAGTGTTTTCCCAACAACATTTGCAGTCCGACAGCTCTATAAACCATTCCCGTATCGAAATAAGTCAAAACAAACTTTTCAGCCAATTTAGCCGCTAAAGTTCCTTTTCCTGCTGCGGCAGGTCCGTCAATAGTTATAATCATTTTTTCGTCCGTAACCAAAACTTAACTAAAGATTAGTTATAATATTTTACAAAATTACACAAGTTTGATAATAACTTTATGCAAAACTTATTGTTTTTTAAGGAGAATATTTTGCCTAAAACTTCAAAAATACGCATATATATTGACCTGAAAGATATGGAAATAGGGCAAACAATCAAACCTTCGAAAGAACAGGCTCACTATCTTTTGTCGGTTATGCGTTTGGCAGATGGTGAAAAAATATTGATATTTAACGGATTGTCAGGTGAATTTGAAAGCCAAGTTTGTATAAGCGGCAAAAAAGACATAACTTTACAGGTCATCCAAAAAACAAAAGATTTTACATCTGTGCCTGATGTCTGGCTGCTTTTTCCACCGCTCAAAAAAGATTGCACCGATTTTGTGATAGAAAAAGCAACCGAGCTTGGAGTCGCCAAAATTGTTCCGGTAATAACTCGTTATACAATAGCTGAAAAAATAAAAATTCAGCGTTGGGAATCACAGGCAATAGAAGCAGCAGAACAATCTCGACGAGTTGACATTCCGCAAATACTTCCGCCACAAACACTTTCCGAGTTACTCTCAAAGTGGGATAAAAAACGCAAATTATTTTTTATGGATGAAACCGGAAATGGTCAAAACTATAACCAAGCACTGCAAAAAGCTACATCTCCGATAGCTCTTATAGTTGGTCCCGAAGGCGGTTTTAGTGATCAAGAATTAAAAACTTTGAGGTCTTGTTCCTTTGCCACAGGCATCTGTTTGGGGCCAAGGATTTTACGAGCAGAAACAGCAGCCATAGCGGCACTTTCCTGCTGGCAACTAACACAAGGAGATTGGCAAAAAGGAGACAATCAATGAAAAAAAATATAAACAACATCAGCAAAATTCCGCCATATCAAAAAGAGTATTACAGTTGGCTTTATGAAAGTAAGATTTTAAGCAAATTGATAGATAGAGATTGGTTGTTAAATCTCATAACCTTTGGAACCCACAAAAAACTGATTAACATCTGCACAGAAGAAGTTTATCCTCAGCAAAAAACTTTGCAAGTAGGAGTTACTTTTGGCAGTCAGCTGGCACGAATTGCCGAAAGACTGGGCGTATATGGAGAATTTGATATTGTTGATGTCAGTGCTACCCAAATAAGAAGAATTCGCAAAAAATATCGATTTTTATATCCTTCAATGAATTTTATTAACCGCGATGCAGTCAATCGAACAGAAAACAGATACAACACCATAATTTGTTACAAACTTCTGCACGAAATGCCTTTAGCCACAAGAACAAAACTTATAAATACTTTATTATCAACAATGTCGCCCGGTGGTAAAGTAGTATTCATTGACTACAACAAACCGGCATGGTGGAATCCATTAAGAATATTTATTCAACTTTACAACCGTCTATATCAACCTTTTTCAGAAAGCTTATGGGATAAAGAAATTAAAGATTTCACAACAGCTAAAGGGCAGTTTGAGTGGAAAAAGAGCACCTATTTTGGTAAAATGTATCAAAAAGTTGTGGTTAGAAGAAAAGAAACTTTATATTAAACCAAAGCCTCAATTTTTCTTGCAACATCAGCTGAATTTTGCAGTCTTTTTTGAGGAACAAAGTCAACAGCACCTATATCACCGATCCGCACGGCATAACCGTTATCAACCAACGATCTCACAAAAGACAAATGTTTTCTTGTCAACCAATGCTTGCCCTCAAAAATCATAACATCTTTTCCGCTGCCGCAAGCCTCACAGACCATAGAAACAGAATCTCCCGTGGCAATAATTCTGTCAGCACAAGCATAAAAACCAAGAATGGGATTTTCTTTCTCTTCACCCCACAAAAAGGTATAGGCAGGAATATCTTTAATCTTTTCCATAATTATATTTTGGGCAATTTCTCCGGTTCTTCTTGAGGTAGTAATCAAAATAGATCCGCTGACCCTTCTATGGATATTAAGTATTTCATCAGCCAATCTGTTAGCATTATCAGAAGAAAACGGCTTTTTTTTAATTGCTCCGCCAACCAAAACAGCGGTTAACGGCTTCGGTAAATTAGAAAAGGTGTCTTGCCATTTTTCTTTTGCCTCAGCCAGCACTTTTTCGTTAACTCTGTGAGGACAACCGACAATATAAAATACATTTTTTGAATTTATCTTCCCTTTATCATGCTCCGGCACGATCAATAAATCGATGTCCGAAAGGCCGTATCGTCCGGAAAACATCAGCTGAACAATCTTGATTTTGTTTTTTGAGCGTCTTTTCAGCCACAAAGCCACAGGCGTTGTTCTCCTGCTGGTAGAAAGCACAATATCCGGATTACCACGCAAATCATCTGAGAGCTTTTTATTTACACCAAACAAAAAAAATCTGCCTCGCAAAAAATTTGGAAGCGCGGCAAACCTGTTATAAACAATATTTTTCTCAACAATCTCAAAATCTTCTGATATTTCCTGCAAAATACCCTTTGCCTGACCGACACTGCCCATGCGGTCGTCAAGCAACACCCAAATTGTTTTTTTCATGGCAAAACTCTCGTTTTTAATATCATTTTTATATAAAATAGATTATATTAAGTTAAAATCAACTTAAAAACAAAAAAAGGAGCCAAATAAAATGAAAATTTTTTATATTATACTTTTTTCTGTTTTATTGCTGCCAACCAGCACAAACGCACAATACAGCAATAGCAAAAATGCGCAATATTTAGCTGTTATAAAAGCTGTTGCTAACTACAAAATCGATGACGAAGAAGAACTCAGTCATGTAGAAAAACTACGCGAAAACGACAATTTTAATCATAAACTGAAAAATATGATGGCAAAGTTAAGCAATACTCGTAATAAAGATTCCAAAAATCGCCGTATTTTGCAAATTTTAGAAGAAGCTGGAAAAGAAATTTATGATATTTTAGAATAAAAAAATAGTTGCATTTTTCGACAAAAATGCTACATTTCCGGCGACTAACCAAAAAAGGATACTAATAATGAAAAAAAATAATCTTATAATGCTCTTTGTCCCCCTCTTTTTAGGGGCTTGTAGCGCTTGTGTTGATTGCAGTAACGGAAATTGTGATAAATATTACTCCTTATGGTGCAATCAATCGGCAAAACCGGAAGTAAAACAATCACAAACAATACCTGCTGCACCGGTTGTTGCTGCAAAACAAAACCCAACCATCGTTGTTGATAAACAGGTTGTTTATACCACAGAGGCAACCCCGACAATCATGGATAACGACCTCAAATATTATGTAGTCGAGCAAAATCCGAGTTGCATAAGCGAAAGCTCTTTCATCAAAGCACCCTTGGTTGATAAAAATGTCCAAGTGGACGAAGAAGAATATAAAGCTTTTGCCAAAAGAGTATCCGTAAAAGATAGCAAAGACGGCACAACAAGCTACCACTATAGAGATGTAAGGGTAGATGAAATGATGCCTCTTGCCGCCCGTTATTGTCGTGAACATGGCAATCGCACGGCAATACTTCGCAAAATCAATCTTTATCACGGCTATTATCGTCGCATCAGCTTTGATTGTGTAAACTTGTAATTGCCGACTATAAACCCTATATAAATATCGAAAGTGACCATATAAAAAACTATTAGAGAGTAAAATGTCAAAAGATTTATATGCGATATTGGGTGTTAGTAAAACCGCCAGCAAGGCCGAAATAAAATCGGCCTACCATAAGCTTGCGCGAAAATATCATCCGGATGTCAACAAAGACAATCCGCAAGCAGCCGAAAAATTTAAAGAAATTTCGGCTGCTTATGATATTTTAGGCGATGAGACCAGACGCCAGCAATACGACAGAAACGAGATTGATGCCGACGGTAAACCCACCGGCTTTGGTGCAGGTTTTGCCGGTGGCTTTGGACAAGGGAATCCATTCCAGGGAGCAGATGGATATTATTATACATCATCTGCCGGCGGCAAAGGAGCGGACTTTGATTTTTCATCAATTTTTAATGACGATATATTTTCAGCTTTTTCCGGCGGAGGTTTTCGTTCAAGAAACAGAGCCCGCAAAGGCGAAGATATAGCATATACCATGAAAATAGATTTTATGTCAGCCGTCAATGGTTCCGAAAGACAAGTTAACGTCGGCGGGCGCAGTATCAATGTTAAAGTTCCTGCCGGCAGCGTTGATGGGCAAACTTTACGATTGAAAGGTTTGGGAAAACCTGGCTACATGGGTGGCGAAAATGGCGATGTTTTAATAACCTTAAATGTTACCAAACATCCCTATTTTAGCATAGAAGGGCAAAATATACTTATGGAATTACCCATAAGTATAAAAGAGGCTGTTTTAGGCGCAAAAATCATTGTTCCGACCATAAATGGGAATGTTGCGGTAAAAATTCCTCAATACGCAAGCAGTGGCGAAAAATTGAGACTGAAAGGCAAAGGTCTGAAAAATTTCAAAGGTGTGGGAGACCAGATTATTACCATAAAAATCATATCTCCCAAAACCAAATCGCCTGAATTAGAGCAATTACTAAAAAATATGCCTGACGAAAACACCAGGAGCTTCTGATGCGCCTTGAAAGCATAGGTAATTTTGATTGGGAAAACGAGCCTGATTTCAATTTTTGTGAAGATTCCATAATTATAAAATCCGGCAAAAAGACCGACTACTGGCAAGATATAAGACACAACATCAATAAAAACTCCGGGCATTTCTTTTATACCGATAAAACCAACAATTTTACCATAATAGTAAAATGGAAAATTCCCGAAAACATACCGGAAACAGCTCAGTTTGGAATTATGAGCAAGATAGACAGTGCCGATTGGTGTAAAATGTCTCTAACCAAAGGCAAGGACAATAAAACCTACATATTATCTTCTGTTACCAATAATAACATCTCGGATTTTTGCAAATATAACACTATAAATCAATCTCCGTTTATTTATTACAAGATGCAAGTGATAGACAGCATTTTCTCATTGTCATATTCTTTTGACGGCACAAACTTCAGTCTTTTACGCGTTTTTCAGTTTATAAAGGAAAGTCAAGCACACAAAATAGGAGCTTATATATGCAACCCGACAGAACAGGATTTTAAGGCTGTTTTAGAAGAAATTGATGTATTATAACCAAAATTATATAATCATACGTTTTCCCGTATGGTCAGGAGCCGAAATTATTCCGTCTTCTTCCATACGTTCAATCAATAATGCGGCTCTGTTATAGCCGATACGCAAACGCCTCTGCACATAGCTTATAGATGTTTTCTTATCATTTTTAACAATCTCGACGGCTTGAGCATATAAATCCTCATCATTTCCACTGCCTCCGCCCATAGAAGTCTTGTCAAAAACCGCGCCGCTATCTTTTGTATTGAGCTCACCATCTGTAATACCTTCAACATATTCCGGCTTGCTTTGCGATTTTAGATATTCGACAATAGCTTCAACTTCTTTATCTTCCACAAAAGTTCCATGAACACGTATAGGTCTTTGACCTGCTGGCATATACAACATATCACCTTTGCCGAGCAACTGTTCAGCGCCTTGCTCACCCAAAATGGTTCTGCTGTCGATTTTTGATGTAACTTGAAAACTTATTCTGGTCGGGAAATTAGCCTTAATAACGCCGGTAATAACATCAACCGAAGGTCTTTGCGTAGAAAGAATAAGGTGAATACCCGCCGCGCGTGCCATTTGTGCCAAACGCTGAATAGCCGCCTCAACCTCTTTTCCGGCCACCAACATCAAGTCGGCCATTTCATCAACAACAATCACAATATAGGGCAGGGGAGTGAGATCAATTTCTTGCTGTTCATAAATTGGCGCCCCGGTTTCCATATCAAAACCGGTCTGCACTGTCCTAACAGGCTTCTCGCCACTATTACGGATCTCTTCCAAACGTTTATTATATCCGGAAATATTGCGCACATTAAGCTGAGCCATTGCTCTATATCTGTCTTCCATCTGGGTAACAGCCCACTTCAAACCCAAAACAGCTTTAGCCGGATCGGTTATAACCGGTGTCAAAAGATGAGGAATTCCATTATAAACTGAAAATTCCAGCATTTTTGGATCTATCATAATTAATTTGCACTCATCAGGACGCATTTTATACAGCAAAGACAAAATCATAGAATTCATCCCGACAGATTTTCCCGAACCGGTAGTTCCTGCAACCAATAAGTGAGGCATTTTTGATAAATCTGCATAAACATTCTCACCGCCGATATCTTTACCCAAAACTACATTCAGGGCATATTTTGAATCTATAAATCCTTCGCCCTCAAATAAATCTCTCAACCAAACAGTTTCACGCGTGCTGTTTGGCAACTCTATGCCTATGGTGTTCTTTCCGGATACAACGGCAATTCTTACCGAAACGGCAGACATGGAACGAGCAATATCATCAGAAAGTCCTATAACTCTTGCCGTTTTTGTTCCCGGCGCCGGTTCAAGTTCATACAACGTAACCACAGGACCGGGACGAATTTTTACAATTTTTCCGTTAATACCAAACTCTTGCAAAACTGTTTCCAACTTTTTTGCCGTCTCTCCAAGCTCTTTATCGCTAATCCTTCCGGCATTGTTGTTCGAGGGTTTAGACAGCAAATCAACACTTGGATAAACATATCCGTCTGCAGACAATGTGTTACTGGATTTTTTTGCACTTTTAGCCGTTTGTTTGCTTTTTTCCTCCAAAGATGCTTTTATTTTTGGTTCTTTAATAATCGGAACAGAAAACTCATCATCGGCAGTTGTATCAGAAACAGAGAAAACAGGCTCTTTTTTCTCTTGTTTTTCGCGCCTGCTCAACTTTATAAGTCTCAATCTTCTGTAAGTCGATTTAATCAAAACGCAAAAACCGACAAGCCCATGCCAAATTACTTGCATAATCTTTACAAAACTTCTCACCCAAAACTTCATACTGACACCGGAAGAGAAATTCAATAGATAAAAACCCGCAAGAGCTGAAACAAAGGTAACGATCTCGGTTCTATAAGCAAAATCAGGAACATTTTTAAATAATTGCAAACTTAAATATTTTCCTAATTCTCCGCCCAACTTAACAACATTTAAGGCCAAATCCGAAAAAGCAAAACCTACTATCCAAGCCGCAAAGCGAAGCCACATATTCTTCAACGGCGACAATATGCATAATGCCCATCCCCATGCACAAAAGGCCACAAAATAAACAGGAGCAACAAGCCCGAAAAATGTAACCAATACATCAGAACTATTTGCCCCAAACCGACCTAACACGTTTTTAATTTCATAACCGGCAAAATTAAAAGAACTATCATTAGGAGAATAGCACAAAATCGCCGCCCACAGGATAACACAAGCACAAATCAGCAACATGCCGTATATTTTGCGACTTATCTTATAATACAAAGATATTTTTTTCTGTTTTTTAGCCATGACCATTTTCATCAAAAAAGTTAATCAACGGCTTATTATATTCCAGAGATTCTTTATCGTTGGTTAACAAAAGTTTTTAACTTGACTTTTATTGGTTTTTAATATTAAACAAAGCATAAGAACAATAAATAAGAGGTTTTTTAAATGAAAAACGCGTTTGTTTTTCCCGGACAAGGCTCACAATTTGTCGGTATGGGAAAAGAACTGGCTGACAACTTTGCCTCTGCAAGAGAAATCTTTCAAGAAGTTGATAATACTCTCAACCAAAATTTATTTAAACTAATGACCGAAGGTCCGGAGTATGAACTAACCATGACCATAAATACTCAACCTGCCTTAATGGCAGTATCCATGGCTGTAGTTCGTGTTTTAGAAAAAGATTTCGGCATAAATATAAAAGACAAAGCAACTTTTGTTGCCGGACATTCCTTGGGGGAATATTCAGCAGCTTGTGCCGCCGGGGTTTTTTCATTGGAAGACACAGCTTGTTTACTGCGCACCAGAGGCGAAGCCATGCAAAAAGCTGTTCCGTTGGGAGTTGGGGGTATGGCCGCAGTAATAGGTCTTTCATACCACGATGTCCAAGCTTTGGTAGAAGCCTGTGCGGACAAAGATAACATTTGCGTAGCCGCCAATGATAATGCTGAGGGTCAGATTGTTTTATCGGGACATATGTCCGCGGTTGACAAAGCTATAGAAATAGCGGCAGAATTTGGCGCAAAACGCTGTATAAAATTACCGGTTAGTGCACCTTTTCACAGTCCGTTGATGTTGCCCGCAGCCGAAGTCATGGCGCGCGCTTTTATGAAAATACAAGCCAATAATGCAGAAGTTCCGCTTATAGCCAATGTTCTTGCCGAACCGATTACAGAATCAAAAGAAATAATCAAACACCTGATAGAGCAAGTTACAGGCTCTGTCCGTTGGCGTGAAACAATAGCTTATATGCACAATGAACAAATAACCGATATATATGAACTTGGTGCCGGAAAGGTATTGTCCGGCATGATAAAACGTGGCTACAAAGACATAAATACCTCTTCAATCGGCACTCCTGCCGAAATTGAAGAATTGGCAAACAATTTATAACAACAGCAAAGGAAAAAGATATGTTCGAATTACACGATAAAGTCGCATTGATAACAGGAGCAAACGGAGGTCTCGGTGACAAAATAGCTCGCACTCTCCATGCTCAAGGAGCCACTTTGGCTCTAACCGATTGCAGAACCAATAATATGGAAAAACTAAAAGCAGAACTTGGGGACAGAGTAGAGCTTTTTACAGCCGACTTAACCAATTCTGATTCGATTGCTCAGTTGGTAAAGGATGTAGAAGCCAAATTTGGTCGTATAGACATTTTGGTGAACAATGCCGGCTTAACCAAAGATAATTTGTTCATCCGCATGAGCGACGAAGATTGGCAGCTGGTTTTGGATGTAAATCTAAGCGCTGGTTTCAAGCTTGCCAAAGCGGCAGTTCGCGGCATGATGAAACGTCGTTTTGGTCGAATTATCGGTATAGCGTCTGTTGTTGGTGTTACCGGCAACGCCGGACAAGCTAATTATTCCGCATCAAAAGCCGGTATGATAGCGATGAACAAATGTTTGGCGCAGGAAGTAGGCTCAAGAGGCATTACAGTTAATTCTATTGCTCCCGGATTTATTCGTACTCCGATGACAGATGTTTTGCCCGAAGATGTCAAAGCTGCCTTGCTTGCCAAAATTCCGGAAGCAAAATTGGGTGAAGCCCAAGATATTGCAAACGTTGTCGTCTTTTTGGCCAGTGATGAAGCGCAATACATTACCGGTCAGACCATCAACATAAACGGTGGTATGGCAATGATTTAATAAATTTTCCCAAAATCAAAAAGCTCTGCCCTCAAAAGACAGAGCTTTTTGTTTAGCGTGATTTTTGTGTGTTTATCCATACGCGTTTTTCGATAATATTGTCCTTTTTTATGGTTTCATCCTCATAACCACCGACTTCCAGCATAACTTTTGACATTGTGCCGTAAGAGGCGGTGTTTTCGGCATTGCAGGTAACCAAAACCTGTTTTATTCCCATATCTTTGGCTTTTTCTAGACATAATTTTAGACCTCTGCTGGCAAAACCTTTGCCTCGTGCTGAAGGGCGAATTTGATAAGCTATATGTCCGCCGATTTGCTCTAAGTTGGGTGTTAAATGGTGGCGCAAGTCAAATGTGCCTATGTAATTGTCATTATCAACAAGCCAATAAGTTGTGTTGGGAACATATCCTGGTTTTAAGCCAATTCCTTGCGAGTTTTTTTCAACGTCGTCAAAGTATGTTGCAAATCCGTTTTCTTCAGCTGCAATCATATTTCTTACGGCACTGATTTCGTATTTTGAGGCATCGGATTTATATTCCGCTATGGCTTTGCGGACACTCGGAAGGTATTTTTTATTTGGTTTTACCAGTTGTAAGCTCATTATAACCTCCTTTTATTTTTTTGATATATCTAAAATCATTGTTTGTTGCAGGGCACTAAAGCCGTAATCTTCATAAAATTTACAGGCCGAAGTGTTTTTGTTATAGACGCCGAGACGAATTTCTTGGATTTCTTTTTCTTTGCAAATCTTGAAAAAATAGTCCATAAGCTGTTTTCCAATACCTTTTCGGCGATAATTTTCAGATACACCAAAATTTGAGATATTTCCGACTTTCGGTTTTGATAACCAAGAAGCATTCTTAAATTCGCCCAAAAGATAGCCGACAATTTTATTATTATTTTCTGCAACAAGGGCAACAGTATTGTCATTTTCAAGAGATTCAAGAAAACCGATTTTCTCATATTCATCATTTTGTTCGGTAAAATAGCCGTTTAGTAAGTCATTGTGATATTTCCTGATTTCGCGGCACAAATCAAGTACTTGCGGTAAATCTTCTTTGGCAAATTTTCGTATCATGGCGCAGTTCCTTATATGCAATTATATTTGATGTTATTATTATTTGGGCAAATATGTAAGGCGTTTTTTATGTGGCTATTTTCTGAGCAAAACATGTTTGAACCACTTTTCCTGAAAAGCAGTAGCATTTTCAATTTCGTTGTCTGAAAAATCTATCCCTTCCGGAACAACAATCAATTTATCGTCGTCATCATCAGTGCGATGAATAACTCCGATACATTGTCCGCTAAATTCTTTCAGTGGTTTGTTAATGCCTAAAACATAGACATCCAGTTCTTCGCCGTCGCCGGATTTTGTGTTCGGCACATAGCCGTAATTAAGCGGATATTCAAAACCATGCTTGGGATGTTTGCTTCCCAATGGTCGATCAATTATGACTTTTATGGTTTTTCCGATATAGTCTGTTGTTTTCATTTTTCTCTCCTTAATGATTTTACTTTTTCCTGCAGATATAAAGTAAGTGTGCGCTGTAACCTTGTTGGTCAGGTCTTTCGCAAGTTAGAAAGTGCCAGTTCAAAAATGCCTCATATTCTTTTTGGGGTAATTGTTCTACCCATTCTCTTAGTGCATAGGAAATTCCGTCGGTGGCGACATTTGTTATGTATTGCGTTTTTGTTTTATTAAACAGTTTTTTGAAATCTTCTATATAAAAACAGGTGAAAACGTCTGAAGGATAGGATTTTATGCGCCCGATTTTATCCATTTGGGAATATAGGGTTGTAACATCTTGATGCCGCAATCCGTAACAGGTTACAAAAGAGGCGCATGGAAGATATGCAAACATACAAATTCCGTTTTTCTTGGCGACACGGAGTGTTTCTTTTATGGCTTGTTTGTTGTCTTTTGGGGTAAATAAATGATACATGGGACCGAAATTTAGGACCATATCGAAAGAGCCGTCTTCAAACATGCTCAAATCCAAAGCGTCGGCAATCATACAGTTAAAATTTTTCAGTTTGCGAGTTTTGCTCTTCATTGTTTCGACATATTTAGGGGTTAAGTCGACTGCGGTAACATCATAGCCCATTTTAGCCAAAGCAATAGAATATCGACCTGTGCCGGCGCCGATTTCGAGTATTTTAGCATCTGGTTTCAAAAATTTTTGAATATAGTGCATAGTGGTCATATATTCTATATTGTGAGCACGATCGCTAACTAAACGATTTTCTTCATCATATTCCGAATATTTATTTATGATAATGTCTTTATGCTTGTTTGTGACCATGTTCTCCCCTTTTCCCAATACCGGCCTAAACCACTTGCAACAACAATAACACAATGTAATCAAGCTTGTCAACGATATTCATATACAAAACATCTGACAACCTTTAATTTGTATTTACAAAAAAATTAACCAAGTTATTATCATTGTATGAAGTTTATCATAGGATGATATATGACAAAAATAATAAACAACAAAAAACTGATGTTTTTGATACTAATGACACTCGCCGCCAGCATCAGTGCTTTCCTAAAAAATGAAAATTTTTTTGATTTTGCCAATTATCATTATTATAACCCTTGGGCATTTCTAAACGGAAGAATTGGTTACGACATCGCGCCTGCCAGTTTTTTGACCTTCTTAAATCCGCTATTGGATTTACCACGATATTTTACGATAATTTATTTTAACCAGCATATTAATTTATTCTATGCTATAAACGGCTTGTGGTTTGGGCTTTTATTGTTTGTTTTTTATCAAATATTAACAATACTGTATAGCTCCCAAAATACTCAAGACAGTTTATGGATAGTAATGACAATTGCCATAGCAGCCACCGGCTGGATGACATGGTATCAGGTCGGATCTTCCACAAACGAAATCTGTTTGTCTTTTATTAATTTTTGCGGACTGTTCTTGCTGCTCAAAAGTTTACAAAGCAAAAACGAACAAAAATTAAGCAGTTTCATATTAGCGGGACTAATTCTAGGAGCGGGATTAGGGCTGAAAGTAACAAATATTACAATTTGTATTGCCGCCGGAGCAAGTCTTATAATCGGATATAAGTGGCTATCACAACCTATGAAGTTTATATTTTTATTTGCTGTCGCTGGACTATCCGGATTTTTGCTGACCAACGGGTGGTGGATGTATAAACTATACACATTATATGATAACCCTTTCTTTCCTTTTCTTAATAATATTTTTAACTCTGAATACTTTCAATCGACGACAATATCTACCAATGATTTTGTTCCTTCCTGGAAACAACTGGCTGTTTGCCCCTATCTGGCAATAGACGGTGTTATATGCAATTCGGAGGGACTGACAAGAGACTATCGTTTGCAAATTTTTTATACCATAGCCATAGGATGGTTATGCTATTTATTTTCTGGCAAAAAAATAAAATACTACTACCAAAACAAGCCTACAGAATTCTTTTTCTATTCATTCTTTTTACTCAATTATTTGCTTTGGGCTAAAATGTTCGGGGTGCAGCACTATTTTATCGTAATAGAAATGTGTGGCGCTGTTTTATTAACGCAAACCTTAAAATTTTGGTACAATACCAAAAAATACAAAAATATATTTTATATAATCACTTGCGGATTATTCATTTATTTGTTGTCTACACCCATAATAGAACAAAATCCCAACAATATGAAAGGCAGAGATAAAATAATTGATGTAGAACAAATAAACTTGCCAAAACATACTTTGATTAAATTATACAACATGCCTTTAGCCGGATTATTACCTGAGATTGCAAAATACAATGATGATTTCAGAGCTGTCGGGCTGTCCTCTTTCATAGAAGTTATATCATCAACAGGCACCGATATGACCTCAAATGGAAAATTAAAAGAAAAAATAGATCTTCTTGATCAAGAATATGCAAACCAAGTAGTATTTGTCAGATTTTCCGTAAATAAAAGACAAGCGGATATCATAATGAATAGCATAAAAAAAGATTTGGAAGGAAAAAACTGCCGAATTTTAAAAAATTCTTTTGCCCCGATATATGGACAACCGATCTATATTTGTGTTCCTTATGAATGGCAATATTAAAATTTATGAATTACTCTTCAATTTAGACAACTTATGCTCCATCACCGCACTTGCCGAAGACATTGCCCTTCTGAGCATAGCAATTTTTTGAATAGCCGACATCGGCTTTCCTTCAGATATAACATCAGAATTATCCGCCTTTTGAGGTGTAACATTGCTAATTACTTTATCAGGGAAAAAGTTTATGGCAACTTCTTCAGCATTTTCAAAGACTTCACTGCTTGTCAAATAAGCAAGCTTCTTTTCGACAGCTGTCTCAAAAGGCTCTTTTTGAGTTTTTAGCAATTCTTTCAACTCAGATCTCTCCATCTTCTTTTTCCAGTATAAGTTGTCCGGTTTTATAGAGAATGATATTATCCAAAACAAAGCGATTTATCAAAACTAATTTTTCATCTTCAATATTCATTGCATGGGCAACATTTATAATAAAATCAAGTTCTTTATCGTGCAAAGTATTATCAATATTTGCTAAAAAGCACAACTCTTTCAGCAGCTCCAAGGCATGAGAGCGATTTTTGATTTTAGAAGCCTCATATTTATAGTCAACCGCTTGAATATTCTTAATAATTTGAGCGCTGGTGTCTATATCAATACCATATTCTTTGGTAATCGATTTTATAAACGCAATTTCTTCCTGGTCAACTTCACCGTCAATTTTAATCAAGCAATAAAACAGCTTAATAAAAACGACCTTTTCCTCTTCAGATAAAGTCCTTATATAATTCTGATCCATAATTCCTCCATAGCCCACAAAATATAACAAAATAATTAAAAGTATCTTAAAATACCAAAAGCTTTTGACAAACAAAGCCTGATATGCTAGAATAAACATATGTTTGCAGATATTGGAGTTTCTCAAAATGGCAGAAGATGGTGATATAACAATACCGGAAAGTAGCAATACAAACGATATTCCTCCCGTAGATAATTCAACAGCAAAAGAAACAATAACCGAAGGTCGAACCGAAACAACTGTTGAAGCATCGGTTGATATCCGCGGAGAGAACCCTTTTAACGATACATCATCCGTTACACATACTGTTTCTGAAACAACCACAGAAAAAAGGACCAACGGACAAATTAAAACAGAACATCAAGAGACAACACAAGAGCGCTGGACCGCTAGAAATACTTCTCTCAAAACTGAAACAACGCAAACAACGAGAGAAAACAGCTATTATGCGAACGGAGAGCTTAAATCAGCAAGCGAGACAATACAAAAAGACAAAGTAGTCGATCCGAGTGCCGCGAATATTGCACACGGCCATACAGACGCTCTTGAATATGGAAATACAATAGAAAAAACACAAAAATTTAACCGCGATGGCACAATTAGAGAAGAAGATATGCATACCACCAGGTATGGCAGCAGTTTTGAAAGCCGGCACGATAGTTACAGTAAAGGAGTCCCGGAAAATCCGACAACAGCAGCATCAGCATCAATTTTAGCCACAGAAAAAGATAAAAGTTTAATAATTGACAGTTACAAAAATGCTCATCCTGGACAAGAATATGCCGAAGATAACCCCAAATCAGCTGTTTATACGGCCAAAATCGGAGAAAATTCCGAAGAATATTCATACCAAAAAAACAACAGAGAATACCACGTTTCGCTTGACTCCGAAGGAAATTTGAACGCGACCAAAACTACAATGAAAAAAGATGCCGAAGCGGCACAAAGCACAATGGGGAAAGTCTCATCCAGATACGAACTTTATAAAATGCGCCAAAAAGCTGACAACGCTATCCAAAAAGCAACAAATGGCGAGTATGGCGATACCCAAGAGTATTTTAATTCAGTCAACGCACCCGAAAGAAAAAATACTGGCATGTTTAATGATTATTTTGATAATCCTGAGGATGCTCAAGAGATAGAACCGCAAATCAAAGAAAATGTCAAAAATCAGCTTGAGGAAAAATCCAAAGTCAACGCGGATATGCTGATACAGCAAAAAATACAAAATCGCTGGCGAGAGTGATACGGGATCAAACTTTTCAATAAAGTACAAAATTTATAAGCAGTTTAGAAGAAATTTATGATGTTTATTCATAAAAATTTCTAAACAAATTTTTCAAACGAAAAACAGCCACCCTTAAAATGGCTCTTATTGGTGATACTTAATTCGCAATTTACGAGCCAAAATTTTCAATATAATCAAAAATCTTCTGATAATCTCTATATTTTTTACATTTCAAAACCGGATTTTCAACATTTCTTAAAAAATCTGCAATTTGTTTATTAAGTTTCTTATTTGTATTATCCCACTCCAAAATTCTCGTTAAAGTAATCTTGCGATAATGATAAGCTTGCACCGGCAAGTCAGCTGAAATTGTTTTACCAATAAGTTTTTTTGCTTTCAAAAAACGAGTGGTAAAGCGCCATATTGCCAACAAGCGACTAATTCGCATATCCACAATCAAATCAGGTTTAACTTTTTCATAAAGCATTTTTTGACAACCTTCCATAACCCAGCTTGAGTTATTATTAAGAAAGTCATTTAAAATACAAAATTGCTCATCTTCCGAGCGATAACCACCATTTATAATTCGATGCACTTCATCAAGATTCAAACGCGGCAGGGCATATTTTTTATTTATGGTATAAGCAAGTGACGATTTTCCCGCTCCGAGCGGTCCGATGATTAAGATTTTCATTTGTATTTTCTCAAAGTTCGTGATTTTACTACATGCTACAATACTAAATGCACAAAGTAAATACCCCAAAGTTTAGAAAATTTCCCAAAATGCGCATTTTCAAAAAACGAAGATTTGAATTCAGTTATGTGTTTGGAAATAAAAGAAAAAACGGCAGTTTTTATATCTGCCATTTGTATTGGTGATCCCAGCGAGACTCGAACTCGCGTTACCGCCGTGAGAGGGCGATGTCCTAGACCGCTAGACGATGGGACCTCACTTGATATAAAAGCCTTTTAATCTAAAAAAAATAAAATATCAAGCCTTTTTTGCAAGCATATCAAAATTTACTATTTTTCGCTTTTAACATTGATATTGTATTCAATCGAGGACAGCAAAATCAGAAAATATCCCACAACTTCCAAAGCCTCTTCGAACAGTTCTTTAATTGCCGCAACATCTTGCCTTCCGAAATGCCCACCTAGTGCAGCAGATACCAGTGGCCTATGTCCGATGCACTGTGCAACAGGCAAAATAATAACCACAGCAATACACATAATATAAAAAGACTGCATACCAAAAAACTTTAAAACCGATTTTATATAATGCTTAAAATTAACTCCGGCATAAAAAACAGCTGCAAAAACAAACAGATAAGCAAATTTCCAACTAACAACGGGGATTATCAGGTCAAAAAGCTTGTCCAATTCTCTACAAGAGGCTAACGCCGTAACAGAAGCCAAAAGCAGGCTGACTTCCCGCCATTTTTTCTCTATAAATGCGCAATACAAAAAAGACACTGTGGCAGATAATAATAAAATCAGTTGAATGTTTTCAACAACACTGTTTTCGGCAAAAGTTGCCTGATGAAAATTCTTTACCAGCAAATATATTATACCCACAAAAGCAAAGGTTGCCACAAAATATACAAATTGTCTTATCGCAACATATAAATTCTTTTGTTCTTCTTTAGTCAAATTCATAGTTTCATCCTTACAAAATAACAAATTAATTATTGAACAATCAAGCAAAAATCCTTATCATACGTAACACTAACCTTTGCGCCGAGTTCTTGTAAATAGGCCAATGCGACACATTGCGCCGGATTATCTACAGATTCACCATTTATAAAACGCCGCATTTCCTCAATTTTCAATTTTGAGAGAGAAGCTTCTGAAATGGCTTTTGTTTTTATACAGCCGTTTTCTGCGCTTGCATAAATTTTTCCCCCTTTAACCAAGGCATCAGCAGCCACCATAACTGCCAACATAAAAACACGATTAAGATCAGCCTTTCCCTCCAAAGGTGAAAAATCTAAATCTATATGAGAATTAAGATTTAATGTTTGCAAATATTCAAAAGTTGTTTTACTGACCAATTCGGCTTTTTCCAAGTTTGAATTGGCAATACCGAAAACCATCCTGAAAAATTTTAACCTTGCGCTCAAAACTGCTGATATATTCTTCAGCATTGCCAGACTTTCATTTACAAAGTCGGCATCATTATCATCGTCATCAAGCAACTCCATAGCATTTGAAAAGGCTCCGATATTTCCGATTAAATCGTGGCTAATCCTGGTGCAAACCAATTCTGATATATTAAATTTCTTTTCCATGTTACCCTAAAAATTATATAAATTAGTGTTCATAAATTTCTGATCTTCTCTGGACATCCTCGTATAATCAAGCTCCCTAAGCATCGGATCTTCCAACAACAAACGTCCCGTAGCAGCTTTCATATATGGTTTGTTTTCTCCCAAACCCCATAAAATATCTTCCTTATTATCCGGAGTACCGTATTTTTGATTTATTCTGCGCCAAAACTCATATACCTTAACACTACGCAGATAAGCAATTTTTTCACCACTCCCTTTGTTTATATTAGTAATCCCTGTTTCATAGGCAATTTTATAAACCTTATTATTGGTAAAATTACTGGTCAGCCAAATAACAATTTCTTCTTTACTGTCTTTTTTTGCATAACGAGCTGATTCCACAAATTGATAATTTCCTTCCTTTGCTGCTTTTACCACACATGAATTCAAGCGCTCATAACCGACAACTCCGCTGTCTCTGCACTTTTCTTCATATCTCCATTTGATAAAATTCGGAATTTCGAAATGCTGTGAAAGTAATTTATATCCTCTTTTCATTAAGGTTGATTCTGCTTGTTGCAAAGACATTCTGAGCATAACTCCCGAAACATCAAAAACCGAAACGTTAGATTTTCTTTTTTCATGAGAGCCTTTAGTCAAACTTTCCAAACTATCTTCATCTTCATCCTCATCTTCATCTTTTTCCTCAGATGTATCAGAGCCCAAATTGGCAATAGAATTTCCGAGTTTTTCTACCCAAGTATCTTTCAGCAAGCCACCGCTTTTTTCATTTTCCTCATCATCCTCCCAATCTTCATCATCATCGGACGTATCAGTTTTTTTAATTTCTTCAACTAAAGATTTTTTATTTTTCTTGCTTGGCAAACTTGAAACTTTGGGCAACTCTTCATCATCAAAAACAGGCACCGCTTCTTTTTTTACTGTGGCCGCCTTTTCTTTTGTATTTTTCTTAGGAGTATTATCTGATGTAATATGAGGAATTAAAGGATTATCGGCAGAAGGAGATGTTATTCTTTTCGCTGAATTTACCAAAGAATTACTGCCTTCTTTTGCAAAAACAAAACAGGTAGGGCAAAAAAAAGTCAACAAAAACAAATATATCAAAAATTTTTTCATATCAGACAACAAAATCTCATGCAATGCAAATATAATATCTTTTTTTTATAAAATATCAAATGATAATTTACATTTACTCATCAACCGTTTATAACTTTAAAAAAAGAGAGGAACAATGACAGAAAAGACATTGCACATAATCGGCTGTGGGCTTGCAGGAAGTGAAGCCGCATGGCAATCGGCCCAAAGAGGGATAAAAGTCATAGTCCATGACATGAAACCCACAAAATTTTCTCCGGCTCACAAAAACCCTGATTATGCCGAACTTGTATGTTCAAATTCCTTGCGTTCCGACGACTATGAACATAATGCCGTCGGTTTAATGCATCAAGAAATGCGTTTAGCTGATTCGCTGGTGATGGAAGCGGCAGATGCTTGCAAAATTCCTGCAGGTGGGGCTTTAGCTGTTGATAGGAATGCTTTTGCTAAATATATTACCGAAAAACTACACCAAAATCCCAATATATCTTTTTCTGCCGAAGAAATAAAAGAACTTCCTCCAAAAGAATTCGGAAGAACAATAATTGCAACCGGCCCTCTTACCTCAGAAAGTCTTGCTTCCTCCATAAATAAAACCATTGGCAACCAATCGCTTTCTTTTTATGATGCAATAGCCCCTGTTGTATATACGGAAACAATTGATATGAATATTGCTTGGCATCAATCCCGTTATGATAAAGGCGATAGCAAAGACTATATCAATTGCCCATTGGAAAAAGAAGAATATTATTCATTTGTTTCCCAAATATTACAGGCTGAAAAGGCAGAATTTCATAACTTTGAAACTCCCCAATATTTTGACGGCTGCCTCCCAATAGAAGTTATGGCCGAACGTGGCGTTGATACCCTTTTATACGGCCCGATGAAACCTATCGGCTTAACCAATCCCAAAACTGGAAAACATGCATTTGCGGTGGTGCAGTTGCGACAGGATAATTTTTCCGACACGCTCAGAAATATTGTTGGCTTTCAAACCAAAATGAAATATGGTGAACAAGAAAGAATCTTTCGCCAAATTCCCGGCTTACAAAACGCCAAATTTGCTCGTTTTGGCGGAATACATAAAAATACTTTCATAAAAAGTCCTGTTATCTTAGATGAATATCTGCGCCTCAAAATTTCTCCTCACATAAGTTTTGCCGGACAAATTACCGGCTGTGAAGGTTATATCGAAAGCGCCGCTGTTGGCTTTTTGGCGGGGTATTTTGCCGCTGCCGAATTACAGGGAAAAGATATAATTTTACCCCCGAAAACCACAGCTTTTGGCTCTATGCTAAACCACTTACAAGATGCAACCAATATAGAGGATTATCAGCCGATGAATATAAATTTTGGGCTTTTCCCTGAACTTGCTTTGGAAAAAACAGCAAATGGCAAAATCATAAAGAAAAAAGGGGTTAATCGCAAGCAGGCATATTCAAAAAGAGCACTCTCCGACATAGCTCCATGGCTTGAAGCAATAAAAATAGGTTGATTTTTTTTATAAAATGGTATAATCTTCGCCGGAAACAAAAAGAGATAATCTTATGAACAACATAAAAAAAACAATTCATAGCAAAACCGGCCCCACTCTTTCATTGAGTCTGCGTTTTTTGGAAAAAAACAAAAGAGAGGCTCTTTATACTTTGTTTGCTTGGGCAAAACATTTGGAAGAGATAGCTGAAAGTTCTCTCTCTGATAAAGAGAAAAAAATGATAATGGACGGCTGGCGCCAAGAGCTTGACAATATTTTTGATAAAAAAGTTCCAGCCAGCGAAATCGGACGTCAAATATACAAGAATTGCCTGCGTTTTCGTCTTCCAAAGGCAGAATTTATCAATACATTGGAGAGCATATCCCAAAACATTTCCCAACCATGGCAAGCCCCAAGTTTAAAGCAATTTAATGGTTATTGTCGCGGCTTTGGCGGAATTGCCGGCAGCCTTTCTTTGCGCATTTTTGGGTGCAACGACGAAAAAATCATTTCCAACTTATCTTCTTCTTTGGGTAAGGCCCTGCAAATCACCAATATTTTGCGCAACATCAAAGAAGACGCCAACAATAACCGACTATTTATTCCGCAAGAAATGCTGGAAAAGGCTGAAATCAATTCGACTGATCCACAGGCTGTTTTGGTTAACAAAAATTTGGTAATCGTCCGTAAAGAACTTGCTCAAATTGCCGAAGAAAACTATAAAAAAGCATACGGAATAATAGCAAATATGGATAAAAAAACAATCAAGCCTCTGCTGTTGATTTTAGATACTTATAAAAAATATTTTGACATCATGGACAAACGCGGCTGGGAAATAATTTCTCCAAAACCTCAAATAAGCCGACTGGGCAAACTTCAGGTATTGGCCAAAGTTTTATTCGCTTCCTAGTTTTGCTAGCTCTTTAACCAGCTTTGCTACACCGGCATCAACCTCTTTTATTGACTTTGCCAGCATATATGCCGGAGTTGTAACCACCATGTTCTTTTTATCAACCACCACATCATCTGCCGCGCAAGTTTTGTGCTTAGCTCCTGCTTGTTCAATAGCTTTTGCCGCATTACAATCCGCACCGACAGTTAAAACTACGCCATATTTTCCAAGCACACAAGCCAGCAAAACCGGTGCGATACAGATAGCACCAATTGGCATTTTGCTCTCATAACAATCGGTAATAATTCTGGCAACATCATTGTTTATTTTACAACTTGCCCCTTTTGCTCCAAAATCACTCAAATTAACAATTGCCCCGCTTCCACCCGGAAAAATCACCGCATCAAAATCAATTGTATTGAAATCGCGTAAATCTTTGATATTACCGCGCGCAATTCTCGCCGCCTCAACCAAAACATTACGTTTCTCATCTTCCATAATCTGGTGGGTAAAATGGTTGACAACCTTTGCTTGTTCCTGGTTCGGGGCAAAACATTGGTAGGCAATCCCTTGTTTATCAAGATTAAGCAAAGTGCAGGTTGCCTCATGAATCTCGGAACCATCCATTAAACCGCAACCCGACAAAATAACTGCAACTTTCATTTTCTCTCCTTTCAATTTATATCAAAAAGATATATTTTATTTATCGCATTTTCAATTAAAAAAACAGTAAATATTGCTTTTATTTTGTTTTTTTATATCGTATAAAACCAACAGAGAATAAAAATGCGCAAAACGAATTTAAATTTTGATATGGTCATTTTGTTTCCAATTATAATGGGATTGGGAATATGGACATATTTTACCTTGCCCTTTGAGCCCTCAAAATGGATAACCGTCGCGATTGTGGAAACTCTATTGTTGCTCTCTTATATTTTCAGGCTTTATCCGAGCATATTGCGCCTAATTTTTTTGCTTTTTATTTTTGTTTTTGGTTTTTGCAACATTCAAATCAAAACAGCCTACCTATCCGAACAACTTCCCACAATAAAAGAACAAAAAGTCTATCTTCGCGGCGAAGTTATTTCGCACGACACAAATTATAACGGCAAACCTCGCATCATTTTAGGCAATATGGAAAGATTAAGCGGTATCAAAATAAAAGGAAAATACAGATTAACACTGTTGCATAGCAATTATTTGCCCAAAACAAGCGAATGTATAGAGCTTGTTGCTGAAGTTGCACCTTTGATGAAAGCTAATTCTGTGGGAGGTTATCAGCCTGATAGAAATCTGTTTTTTGAAGGACTAAACGGTAGCGGCTATGTTTTGAGCCAAGTTTTTCCAATAGACTGTGGCACACCTAACAGTTTTTGGCATGGAAAAATTGATAAAATCCGTCGTCATCTAACTTCACAAATTGAGAATATACTCCCAAAAAACCAAGCCTCAATAGCCGCTGCCATAATTTCCGGCAATCGTGAACTTATGAGTAAAGAACAGGCTGATAATTATCGCAACTCCGGTTTGGCTCATTTCTTGTCCATCTCAGGTCTTCATATGAGTATGATAGCCGGCTTGATGTTCTTTTTCATCCGTTTGATTATGGCAACCATTCCCAAAATCGCTTTACGTTACAATTCCAAAAAAGTTGCCGCTTTTTTCGCTATAATTGTCAGCACAATATATTTAATAATCTCCGGAGCCGCAGTTCCCACACAAAGAGCATATATTATGGTCTTGATAATTCTTTTGGCCGTAATCTTTGAGCGCAAAGCAATTTCTATGCGCAATCTCGCTTTGGCGGCCTCTTTCATTCTCATAATATCTCCGCAAATGCTTATCAGTATAAGCTTTCAACTCTCATTTGCCGCCGTAACCGCAATGATAGCCTTTTATGAATCTTTCAGCACTAAAATTCATCGCTTTTTATCGTCCCCAAATAGTGGACTTATAATAAAAACTATCAGAATTATAACAGCTTATCTCTTTGGTGTAATAATTGCCGATTTTATTGCCAGCTCTGCAACTTTACCGTTTGTTATATATCATTTCAACAAAGTCGCACTCTACACAAGCCTGACCAATTTGCTGGCAGGTCCTATAATTGCTTTCATTATCATGCCGGCAATTTTGCTCTCTCTGCTTTTAATTCCTCTCGGACTTGCTTGGTTGCCTCTAAAAATATCGGGTTTCGGGATTGGCTTAATAAATAATATAACTTCTTGGGTCTCATCTTTTGATGGTGCAACACTTTGGTTGCCGTCCTTCAGACCGCTGGGAATGTTCATTATAATTTGCGGCGGGTTGATTATATGCATGCAAAAAAGCAAATTAAGGCACCTTGGCTGGCTGTTTATTTTTGCCGGAGCTTTAAGTTTATTTTCTATAAAAACACCTGACATTATTGCCGCCGACAACGGAATGACAATTGCTGTAAAAGACAACAATGGAAAACTCCAGCTTTTATCAGGCGGAAATCATTGGATGAAACAAAATTGGGCAGACAAATATAATGCGGTTTTCAGCGAAAACGACATTTTTGATAAAGACTTTGATCTCTCATCAATAGATTTTTCCAAAGCAATCGGCATAAGCTTATATAACAACAAAATATTGACTGTCAGAGATTATATAGGGCGCCGCCCTTGGAATAAATAGGATTCCTGCCAAAGTTTATCATTTCATCTTTGTGACGATCTGTTATTATCTATTTTCAGACGAAGCAATGCATTTTCACGCACTTTTTGCCACATTTTTACGCCATTTTCTTTTAAGACCTCAAAAAATTCGCGAAACTTTTCGTTATTACCGCAAACAATATCCTTAACCGACGGCAGAGACTTGCCTGATATAGAATTTTTAACACCATTAACAATTGCGTTACCCGCCATTCCCAAGATTACCTGTCCCTCTTTGCTCAACCCGCTATGGTTTAGATTATAACCCAAAAAATTATGCTGTGAAACCCTTCCCATCGTTGGTGTTAAAAACATTTCTCCTTGCTTTTCGGGAAAATAACTCAGCATAACCTCGTCTTTTATAGACATTACGCGAATTTCTTTTTCAAAATTGTTATAGTGCTGAATATCTTTATCTTTTGCCGAAACAAAAGAAATCATCGTTGATTTAGATACTCCGAGCGGAGCATATGGCGAATGTGCCACACAGAGCAATTCGTGCTGAATTTTTTCTCGTTCCTGTGCCGAATATCCGAGCTCAACCATTTTCTCTTGCATTTTTTCCTCCAGTTTGAGAAAAGTATAAGCTCCATGGCAATGAGCGAGCACTGTCATTTTTCTGATTCTTCTGCAAGCCTCATCAACACTCAAACGTTTTCCGTCTTTATCACTTATGCGGTTCAAAAACATTTTCTTAAACAAATTATCAACATAAAACGGGTGCAAAGTATCGTCATTCGGCTGTCTGTCCAGTTTTATATCATGATGATAATCCTGCATCATTTTTTGACGGGCCAGTTTATCATCAAACGACGGCCCCTGATTATTCATCTCTCCAAAATCATAGACAGCAACATATAGGGCTACATCTTCGTTCACACCATTTGCACGCAACAAGGCTTCCAAAGGAGACAAATAGCCGTTTGCCCTTTGCTCCGAAATTGTGCCATTTCCGCCCAAAAACAATATAGAATTATCATCTGTGTCAACTTCATCAACGCTCACAAAACCATAAGGGTTACTTTCTGTCTTTCCCACACGTTGCCCGACATAAGAACTCGAAGCAAACTCATCAGATCGCCCCATTTTTCTGCAAGCGATTCGCTTTGATGCGGAATTATTTGCCCTGTTTCTCATTCCTTGCTTAATTATATCATCAATCCTATTTTTATCCGGATAATCTTCACGAATTGAGCCCAACACTTCATAAGCCATCGTCAGAGCAGAAGCATCCTGTCTGATACTTCTGATATATGCACACATAATGTCGAGACACTCCGGTATTTTGCGTTCATCTTCGTTAGCTATAATAGCAATATTTTGATACAATCTGCAAAAATCAGTCGTCTTTTTCGGTGTAAATTTTTTAATTTTATCCCAAACTTCATCTCTCATAGATGGTTTTTCAGTATAAATTTTTCCCAACTGAGCAAAGAACATTCCTTTCAGCTCCGGCTCAAGATTGTCGGTCTTTTTTATCATTGCCGAAGTCTCATCATCAGTAGCATGGATGACAGCGGTAGTCATATTTTTTATAAAAGGAGCATAAAAGCCTTGCAAATCATCACGATAAGGAATTTTTTTAATTTTATCTACCATCCGATCAAAAATAATTTCCGAACACTTTGGGTTTTGAGCACAAATAAAAACAGCCCCCCTGTCTATCAAAATTCCTTTTTCTTCTTCATCTATTTTAGCAATCATCTCTTTTATTTGCGGTTTCGATAAATCCTTGGTCATCAAAGCAAAAACATCAGCCGCATCAGGAATCATATCAAAGCGAGATCCTTTTCCTTCGAGCAAGCGACAAAAATCCGGAAACAGCGAACTTGCCAGCTCGGGATTTTTATTTAACTTTTCTCGCATTTGTCGAAATAAATCGGCATGTTCCAAAAAACTCAAAGCCTCAATATCCGCCACTTCCTTAACTTCCATTTATGTTTCCTTTATGAGATATCCTTTATCTATTATTATCACAATTCTTATTAAAAATCAATAAAATAGCTCTGCAATATGCTTGACTTATCTATTTCAGATAATTACAATACGAAGATCGAAAGATATACGGAGGACACAACATGAAAAGAAAAAATTTTTTTACCTTGGGCAAATAATTAAGCACTATCTCCGATCAATATTTCAATTTTCATAATTCAACAAAAAAATCCTGACCAAAGGACAGGATTTCTTTTATTGGTCGGGCAGATACCCCATAAATCAGGAAAATGATACCATATAAATTATCTGTACTTTTAATTTGATATTTTTATTCAAAGTTTGAGCAATCTCTATCAAAGATGAACAAATATTATTTGCCAAGAACTCTCTGTGGGGAACACTGTGAAATATTCAAACTTCGTTTTTCTAATGTTGCCTTCTTCTTATTAATCAAATCATTAATAAGCTTTTTGTTGTCTGATGAAGGAATTGATTTATAAGTAGATTCAAAATTAATAACACTACTATCAGCAATTTTTTTTATTCGTTCTAAAGTTTCAGTATTACAATTTTCAGTATTTAAAACATTTATAATATTTTCTAAAGCAAAAGTCAGATATGACTTTCCTCTCTCTTCATTATTTCTATATTCTTCAGGTATATTAAAACCAAAGTTATCTCTTGTTTTTCCATTAAAATCAGATGTTGAGCCAAAAATCAAACAATCATTCATACTTTCCGCAATTGTCAAAGCGCTATTTATATGCAAAGAAGTTACTTTTTCCTCATTAAGCAACAAATTTTCGATTTTTGCAGATTTCCGCTCATTATAAAAAGCATTAAAAACATATTCTGTATATGGACATTCATCATTTTGTTTTTCAACGTTATAATCTTTCAATGCATCAAGAGAAGTCTCCTTTTCCCTAATCTCAAGATTTTCACTAGAAAAAGAAGCATCATATTCATATGTATCATGATTATAGCCGGACCATATAGCTTTCTGAACAATATTATTATTTACCTTCAAATAAACACGACCATATCTGAGATCTAAATAGTAATATTCTTTCATTTTATTACCTTTCCATAGCCTAAAACACATTTTTATTGTATCAAAATAACAAACTTTTGTCAACATTTTTTAAGCTGACAGAAAGTAGCAAACGACTTATAGTTCTACAATAAAAGTGAGAGCAAAAAGTAGTAGCCTAAGGGCTGTAAAAGAATAAGAGATTGATATATAACAAAAAAGCCGCCATTAAAGACGACTTGTTAAATTTGGTCGGATTGACTGGACTACTTCGTTCACTGCGCTCATCGGCTTTGCCGATCGGCGTATTCTCATCCGCCTTTCGCTTGTAGCCAAACCAGCTTTTTCGCTAGTTCTCGTTCACCAACACGTTACAACAAAAAAATCCTGCCACAAGGGCAGGATTTCTTTTGTTGGTCGAAGTGACTGGACTCGAACCAGCGACCTCTGCGTCCCGAACGCAGCGTTCTACCAGGCTGAACTACACTTCGTTATTGCCCCTATGTTTAACACAAAAAATTTAGATGACAAGATTTTTTTTAATCGAATAGCAACTTTTTTAATATATCCTTGTCCACAAACGACAAAAAAGGAGGCAAAATGCGCAAAAAAATAAGTTATTTCTGGGCAACCATGCTCGGTGTCGGCTATTTTCCGATAGCCTCCGGCACCGCCGGCTCTTTGGCAACAATCCCCTTTGCATTTTTATTGGCATATTATTGGGGCTTTTATGGCATAATTTTCGGAGCCGTTATAACATTTTTTACCGGCACTGCCGCCAGCAAAGAAGTGCTTAAATATACCAAACACGACCCCTCAATTATTGTCATAGATGAAACCGCCGGACAATTATTAAGCTTTGCTCTTGTCTCCGACTTTTTGCAAGGCAACCTGTATAGCCACGTCATTTGGATATATGCCTTTGGTTTCGGACTTTTCCGCTTGTTCGACATTACCAAACCGCAGCCGGCAAAATGGGCAGATAAAAAAGTTTTGAACGCATGGGGCGTTATGCTTGATGACATATTTGCAGGTATTTACGCCGCCGTTTGCCTCTATCTGCTGAAAAAATTTCTGCTGTATTAGTCTTGTAAAGCCTTCTTAAGATTTTATATAAAAACAAAAAGGAGGCATAATGAAAATTTGGCATTGGATAATAATCGCCGTTTTTATCTTTGCGGTGGTTATAAGCATATTTTTTTAAGTATAATATTTTTTAGCTTGACATACAGACATAAAAGTCGTATACACGCAACATATTTATCGCGGGGTGGAGCAGCCCGGTAGCTCGTCAGGCTCATAACCTGAAGGTCGGAGGTTCAAATCCTTCCCCCGCAACCAACAAATAAAAGAGGTGCCTTTATAGCGCCTCTTTTTTATAAAGTTAAAGGAAGGATTTGAACCGATAGGCTCGCTAAGCA
>JAGCXO010000045.1 GCA_017961285.1 Alphaproteobacteria bacterium
AATACCCGGTCCGTCAGGACCATCGTTGCCGCCGTTACCACCCGTTCCACCCGGTCCGTCAGGTCCGTCCGGACCATCATTGCCACCCGGTGTGACAACCGTAACCGGCACTTGAACGGCAATATCTTTCTCCATTTCCGGCCATTCTTTGTTGCTTTCATAGCGGAAAGTTCTGGCAATATCTTCGGCGATCTTAATATCTTCTTCCGTGTTGATTAAATCGTTTAACTTTTCAACACCTTTGCGGTTTTTATTTTCCGGATCATAAACATCGCGTACCGCCTGATACATTTCGCGGTCACGCTTGCCTAAATTCTCATCATTCAACTTATCGTCCAAGGCTTTTAAGATGTTTTCATCATTGAAGCCGTATTCGGTTACCACATTGACCAAATTCGGTACGGTTTCCGGTTTCATTACCGTTTCAAACTGCGGTTCCGGCTCAGGTCGTGTCAACTTTTTCTTCATTTCCGGCCATTCTTTGTTACTTTCATAGCGGAAAGTTCTGGCAATATCTTCGGCAATTTTAACGTCTTCTTCCGTGTTGATTAAATCGTTCAACTTTTCAACACCTTTGCGGTTTTTATTTTTCGGATCATAAACATCGCGTACCGCCTGATACATTTCACGGTCACGTTTGCCTAAATTCTCATCTTTCAACTTATCGTCCAAGGCCTTTAAGATGTTTTCATCATTAAAGCCGTATTCGGTAACGACATTGACCAAATTCGGCACGCTTACCGGCTCATCAAAAATTTTGGCGTCAATCGCCAACATTCTGTTTTTGAAGTCATCTTCAACATTGTAGAGGGTATTCCCGAATACGCGATCATCTTGAACAGAAGGATCGTTCTCCATATATTTGTGCAGTAATTCTTCAATTTCTGCTTTTTCAGAAGCATGTTCGGCGTAATATTTATTACGGCGACGGATGAAATCTTCCATTTCTTCGTCTTTAACAGAATCTGAACCGCACTCGTATGATATACTTGCCAGCTCATGAAATCTGTCTAACAATTCCTGTTTACTTCTAAAATCAGCCATAGTAACTCTCCTTGAATATAGTTTATTGCCTTCATTTTACATCTTTTACATTTTTTGTCAAGTTATTTTGACTAAAAAATAAGGGATAAAAACAAAAAAACACATGGTTACAGACTAGCCGTAATCTCTTAAATTATCGTGAAAATTAGAGCCGTGATTTTTGAATATTGCCGCAAGGTTATGCTTTTTCGATATAGTCGCGCAAAAAATAAACCATCGCATGATCAAAAAGCGGAAATTTTTTTGCAATATTCAGCGTCTTTTTATCCATAACCAGATAACACTTTTCCGCCCAAGAATAAGCCAAATATTCCTTAAAATTATCGCCTAAAAAGATTTGATCGGAATCATCGGTCGTGCCGGCAATCGTGTTGACCTCAAAAATATCCCGTACAAAGCCGCTTTGTTCGTTTTGAATGCCAAAAAGCGATAATGTATCGGTCTGAACGCCGTTAGATTTTTGCAAAAAATGCGTATATCCGAGCGGAATCAGGGCGCGTTTGGCATGATAAAGTTTCTGCTGACAGGCTTCTATTTGCTCTTTATCCGCACCGTTCGGTTCTGCCAATCCCAATTTAAGCATTACTTCAACAATATTCATTGTTACTCTCTCTCATCGCTTTTGGAAACTTTCACGCCCCGATTTGCACTCGGCGCCGCGCCGTTCTTGCCGACCGTTCTCGGATCATTGACGGCCGTTCTCAGGTTGCCGTCTTTGTCCAGCACGCAACTGTTTTGCGTTGCCGGTCCCATATAGGCGGCCAATCTTTCGCCATTAGCGCATTGTTCGGACGGGAATGTCAAAATTTTAATTCTGCGATCGGTTACCTCGCGGGTAATTTTGTTGTTTTCATCTGTATATAAGGCAACACACGGATTGTCGTATTCGTGCAAAGGTTTATGCGTGTTCAGGCTGATGGCTACGCTGCTTCCTTTTTCCGTGCTGACAACCACAATAAAGTTATCTTCCTTGTTTTCGCCGCCGTCTTTTAAGGCACGGCAGTGGTGAATTTGCAACGAAATACCGAACACGTTGTTTTTGCCGTTTTCTCCCTTGGTCGGGCTACCGTAATTGCGGCAATTTTCCCAAATCCGGTCGATGGTTTCTTTTTCAACTCCTTTTTTCCATAAATCTTCGGAAATAAAGTCAACAAACTGCTCGTTATCGGCCAGTTTTTTCCAATATTGTTCACGGACGCTTTCCTGTGCCGAACGATCAAACTCTTTTAATTTATAAGTCTGACCTTTTTCAATATCGACACCGCGACCTTCTAAAAAGTAGTGAATCAAATCGGTTGAATTCAGCTCATTGACCAGCGCCGGCGGCATATGAATTTCCGCAAATGTTGCAGCTAATTCTTCTTTCGGCAGTTTTAAGCCTTCTTCTTCCATTTTCTGCAGGGCTGCATGACTTTCCAAATGATAATCTTCGGCTTTGAAGGTTTGTTCCATATAATCCCGCTGATCGAATTTCAAAAACGTCGGTGAATGTTTGCGGAAATAGTGCGGATTATATTCGCCTTTTTCAGCATCAAAATATTGATTGACGGCACTGATTTCTCCGCCGAACAGCGCCCGTTTGGCGTCGGTTCTGTCAGAATCTGCATGCGAAAAATCTTCCACCACGGTTTTTAAGCCGTACATCCCGCGCAGGCTATTTAAAGCCTCCAAATTTTCCGGCGTACCGTTTTTGATAAACCAATCGACGGCGTTATGGTCCATTTTGTAAAGAGCCTCTTCACCGCTGACAAAAATCCGTTTCTTAAAGACTTCGATTTCTTCATTGCTGCCGTTTTGCACCAATTGATGCGCTTCTTGAACCAGCGCCGCCATTTTTTCGGCATCATAAGGACTATCCGTCAAGCTTCGGAATTCGTTACGCTGTTGTTTGAACTCTTTATATATTCCCCATCCCTGCTGCGCTTCAACATTACCGGAACGCATTTCTTCCAAAACAGCTTCACCCAAAGTCGAAACCGTTTGCAAGATATAACCGTATGTTTCCGCTTTGCAATTCGGATGTTTGATAATGGCCTCATAGGCGGCTGTTTTTGCCTCAAACCCTAATTCCAAACCGGTATAGCGCGAAATTTGCTGGGCCATTTCCTGTAAGTCGGCTGCCGACATCGTATCCGGCAGTTTATCCGGCTGACTGATGTATTGCTGTAATTGTTGTTTTTGTTGTTCGCGAGCCAGACGAATCGGATATTGAGCATCGAGCTTTGCAACCTTATCTTTCAGCGCGTGTGTCAGCAGACTTCTTTGCTTTAAGATATCGCATACATCGTGAAAATGTTCGCTGTAACTCATCTTATGCAAAAGTGATTTGAGCACATCTTGGGTGCAACATTCGTTTTTCACAATGGTCTGACACATATCCAGTACTTGTGCTTTATCTTTCATATGCGACAACAACTGGATGCTTTCCGTCAAAAGACCTTTATCAGACGGCGTCGCCGCCATAATATCGTGCCATAACGGCACATCAATTTTCCAGGTTAAAACACCGCTCTTATCCGATTTTTTGCAACTGTTTTGAATCATTGATTTGGCAACATCGGCATTATAATTCGGATGTTTGAGTATGGTTTGCACCAGTGATGCTTTCAGTTGCTGGTTCTCAATATTCGGCAAAAAAACCGTACAATTGGAAAGCACGCGAGACGGTATTTTCGGGTGCGCCAACAATGTTTTCAAAACCTCGCTTTTATCTTCGGCGCCGGTTGTCAGCGCTTCTGCCACCAACGTCAGCGCCGCATCGGCCATTTTTTGTTTATCAAGCAAAGTTTCAACCACCTGATTGACATCTTTAACCGCCAATTTAGAGGCCGTACGGCAGCAATTTTTCAATACGCTGTCGGGAATATCGGGTTTGGATACAATTTGCAAAAATCTGCTGCTGTAATCTTTGTTGGCAACCAATAGCCCCTCGCCGGCTTTTTCAAAAAATTCTTCGGGGCATTTTTTATCCGTCAACAAACCTTCCAAAATCCGATCCGGCAACAAATTGTTGGCCATCACGACTTTCAGATTTTCTTCCGGAAATTCACCTTTATCGATAACCTTTGTCAACTGTTGAACATAGGCAGCATAATCCGGCGCGGCATCTTTTGCGATGTCAAAATATTTTTTCCACCAATATTCTTCCGTGTTTTCAGTCATATCCTGCCCACATTACCAATTATTACTCCTATTGTAACAATTTTGTTTTATTTTGTCAAATTTTTAAAATTTATTTTTATCGTATCTTAAATTCTGCTGTCGGTGCTTTGTAAATAACATCAGAAATTTGTCAAAATAATTTATTTCGAAATGCTTTTCACAATTAATTTGAAAAAATATAAAAAAAATACTTGCATTTTATTTTTGATGTGTTATTAAATAATCCGTTCGCAGATGATGCGGGTATAGCTCAGGGGTAGAGCGCAACCTTGCCAAGGTTGATGTCGTGGGTCCGAATCCCATTGCCCGCTCCAATTTGAAAGCCTTGATTTTCAAGGCTTTTTTGCTTTTAAAGACTGAAAAGTTTAGTCCGCTCCAAAAAAATCAAAAGCATTACAAATCAAGCATTTACACTTAAACCATCGTCAAAATAACGTATGGAGGCTGAAATGTTTGAAAAGTGTGATGCAAACTGTGATGCAAAAGTACCCCATTTGTGGTTGCGAAATAATATTTTTTATTATAGAGTCGAGCTTGAATGTGTGGGTGGCAAACGCCGATGTAAGCGTATATCGCTACACACAGACAATTTTTTTGAAGCAAGAGAGAAATTACGCGCAATGACAACAGATAAAAATTGGCCTTTTGATGAATTACGTCGCCTTTTCAATGACTTAATCTTTGATATGGACTTAGGACAAGGTTTAGGCAACGGCAGCTATGGTATGCTGTCGCAATTACAGATACAAAAGCGATTATCAAAGCGTAATAAACGTGAAAATATTGAAAAATTAAATCTGTTGGGAAGTATAGCTATGCAATCCAATCAGATGAATTTAAGCCAAGAAGACCGGTTATTAATAAAGCAATTTGTTGAGATGCGACCGATGTTTGAAGCATTTTTAGCAAATCAACCGGTATCTTCGAAGCCTACATCAGCACCATCACGTAAAATTTCAGAAGTTTTGGATATGATGCTATTGAAGGCAAACAATTGTGATGATGAAAAACGCCGGAAGAAAAATACCATTACTAAGCTTTTGCAAGCTGTCGGTATATCCGTTGATGATGATTATTCAAAGTTTCACAATGCCGACACAATAAGTGCAATTTCCAAAGTTGTGGTTGATCAGGCTGATGCTAAAGGTGATTATAAAAGAAAACAATTGCGCTATATCAAAGAGTTAGCAACTTGTGGAAGTAATATCGATTCGGATTTTTATAAGCTCAGCGTAATTAATAACCTTCCAAATGTTGAGAAAACAAAAAAATCCGAGAAAAAACCGCATCAACCATATAGTGATGCACAGTTGCTTGAGATGTTTAATCCGAAACACACTTATTTTAAAAAGCATCCGGATGCCTTTTGGGCGTGCATGATTGCTTTGTTTACCGGTGCAAGAGCCAACAGTGCGATTACGTTACAATATGATGATATTATTGAAAAAGATGGTATATGGTGCATTCAGTTTATTGAAAATCATCCGATTAAGCACTTGAAAAATGAGGCTTCCGAACGAATTGTACCGATACATCCGCAGCTTTTGGATCTAGGCTTTGTGGATTATGTTAAGCGTCGTCAAACAGCACTTAATGCTAAAGGAACGGATTTTATCTTTCCGAAGTGTCAAACCAAAAGCGGAACATATAACAGTAGATACACGGTGCGGATGGTTCTTAACTTTTTGCAGAAAATCGGCGTAAAATCAGGCACTAAAGACAGTTACGATTTTCACTCTTTCCGAAAAAATGCCAGTATTGCCATGCAAAATGCCGGTATTATTGCAACTTATATCAATGATATTATCGGTTGGGAAGGTAAAACGACCATGGAGCAGTCTTATTCCAACCATACTTTGCAACAGATAAAGACAGAGATGTCAAAATTTAACTACGATTTCCTCTCCACCCATTTTGCAAAATGGAAAGAGATTATGAAAAAAGCTAAGTAAGGACAGTTTTTTCATCTTAATGACCTATAATAACGTTGTCTTTAGCAAATCGGAGTTCGATTTGACTGGATTGCATAAAAGGCAGTAATTTGCTTATATCAACGTATTTGAGATAAGTTTTTCTTGAATAAAACACCACCGCTTGCTTGGTTTTATTGCGTTTAAGGTGATCAAGAAGCTTATTCATACAGTCCTTTTCATAAGATTTTATGCCGGAAGTTTCAAAAAAGACATCAACAACGTGCAAATTCTTTCTTTTACAGTATGTCAGCATCTCGGCGAACTGTCTAGCAACTTCATTCACTCCACCGCAGGAAAATAATATAGCTGCTTTGGGATTTATGGTTTCTGTTATCGGATTATTCATATTTTTGTGTCCTGCGATAAAATTATATATTAGGTAGAACTTTATTTTACCATCACTCCAATTAAGAAAAAAATTTGTTAAAAAATAAAGGGCGGAAAATCCGCCCAACATTATTGTTTAGTCCATGGAGTTATTTTATAAGCATAAACATATTGTGGATAATCTCCACCACCTACATCTCCCCGGAATGGATAAGTTTCTAAAAGATATTTTTCGGTATCTCTTGCATCCGTTTCACTCATCGGATTTGTATTATAAATCCATTGTCCATTACGTTCATCAACACAATGGTCTCGAAACAGACGATCACGAGGATAAGTTGCAATACCAACGTACCAATTTGATTTGTTATCTGAACCAATATAGTTCAGGATTTCATTTGAAAATGAGTAATTAATAGCCATATTTTTCTCCTTGGCTTAAAGTTAAAATTTATTTGACAAACCAAGAAAAATGACTATTACTAGAAGTGTGAGAACAGATAATGTCGTTTTCTGGCTTATCGGTTAGTGAGTTTAGATTCGTCTGAACTCACTTCGTTTATATGGAAATCCAATGTTCGTGTCAAGAAGTTTTTTATATCTGGAACAAAATATTTGTTGACAAGCTAATTTTTTTCCCTTATAAATGTGTTATAGTGTGAAAAAAATAGGTTGTTGATAATGAGGATTATAGACATTTCCGACATTAAGATTGGATACAATTATAAACGAGAACCAACTTCTCGTAATGATAAAAATGTGCAAATCAGCATTGTTCCTGTTATACAGCCGCGAAATACACAAAGTATCCGTTTGGAAGATACTTTAGGTTTAGAACAAGCTTCTATCGTTGATGCTAAAGATAAATATTTTCTTTCAACAAACGAAATCTTATTCTCAAATAAAGGTGATTTTAAGGCTTCCATCTGGCTCGGAAA
>JAGCXO010000046.1 GCA_017961285.1 Alphaproteobacteria bacterium
ACTTCTATCGGTTTTTGAGTATTGATAACTTTTATACCTCTGGTCAAGCCGTCGGTGGTATCCATGGCAATTGTTCTTACAACACCATCACCAAGTTGTTGTTCAACTTCCAATACCAGCTCTTTGCCGTTGTTGTCGCATTTCAGCGCCGTGTAAATATCCGGCAGATCTTCGAGGTTGTCAAACTTTACATCGACAACCGCGCCTAAAACTTGAAATATATATCCGTCTTTCTTATCCATATAAAAACTCCTTAAGTTAAATAGCTTCAGCTCCGGCAATGATTTCCGTTAATTCTGTTGTAATTGCACCTTGACGCAATCTGTTATAGCGCATGGTCAGTTTGTTTATCATATCTCCGGCATTGCGGGTGGCATTGTCCATCGAGGCCATGCGAGCACCCTGCTCTGAGGCTTGAGAATTTATCATTATATCAAAAATATATTCTCTGAAAGCCATTGGAACAAGCGTTTCGAGCAAAGCATCGTATCCGGGTTCAAAGTCATAGCCGGAATCATTATGCATGTCAGTTGCATCGGTCATTACTTTTTTCAGATCAAAGGGGAGGATCTGTTCGCTTTTGACATCTCTGCTCAATGCAGATTTGAAACGGCTATAGACAACCTCGCAGACATCTATTTCATCTTTTTTGAACATTGAGGTTATTTCTTCAGCCAATGCAATGGCTTCGGAATATTCTACGCCTTTATTGACAACAGATTCATCATTTCTGAATATGTATTGCTGATTATGGCGGCGAAAAATATTATATCCTCTGCGGCCAAGGGTTATGACTTTGACATCTTTGCCTTGTGATAATAATTCATGCAAACGGTTGAGTGCAACTTTTCCGATTGAGTTGTTATAACTTCCGCACAATCCTTTGTCGGATGTCAGAACCACCAAAAGGTAGCGCTCTTGCTTTTCTTTTTCCTGACATAAGAAAGTTGGCTTGAGCTCTATCTGATCAGATGATTCTTTTTGCATGGCAATCTTTATGCGGCTGATAGTGTCGTATATCGAGCTGCGATATTTTTCGCTTTTGATTAATATATCCTGAGCTCTGCGCAAACGTGAGGCGGCAACCATCTTCATTGCAGAAGTGATTTTTTCTGTTGATTTGATTGCCGCGATACGTCCGCGTAACTCTTTTAAGCCTGCCATATTATGCTGCCTTGCTCTTGTTTAGATATTTTTCCGTAAAGTCGGTATAAAATTTCATAAGTCTCTTATCCAAATCTTCGGAAATAACCTTCTTTTCGTTAATTTCAGCAAAAAACTCCGGATGACGAGTTAGAATTTGCTGTCTTGTTGCGGATTCAAAGGCTTTTACTTCATCAACCGGAATCTTGTCCAAAAATCCGCGGACACCAGCAAAAATGGCTACAACCTGCTCTGCAACCGGTAAAGGAGAGTTTACAGGTTGTTCAAGCAAAACGGTAAGTCTTTCGCCGCGAGCCAACAACTGTTTGGTTGAAACATCCAAATCAGAAGCAAATTTTGAAAAGGCTGCCATTTCGCGATATTGAGCCAAGTCAAGTTTGATTTTGCCGGCCACTTGTTTCATGGCTTTGATTTGTGCGGCAGAACCAACACGACTTACGGAAATACCAACGTTTACGGCAGGACGAATACCTTGGTAGAACAAAGATGTTTCCAAAAAGATTTGTCCGTCGGTAATTGAAATAACGTTTGTCGGAATATATGCAGACACATCACCAGCTTGGGTTTCAATAACCGGAAGAGCGGTCAATGAGCCTGAACCGTTTTCATCGCTCATTTTTGCTGCTCTTTCAAGCAAACGTGAGTGTAAATAGAAAACGTCACCAGGATAAGCTTCACGCCCTGGCGGACGACGGAGTAACAATGACATTTGACGATATGCCGTAGCTTGTTTGGACAGGTCATCATAGAAAATTACGGCATGCATGCCATTATCTCTGAAATATTCACCCATTGCGCAACCGGAATAAGGTGCAATAAATTGCATTGGTGCAGAATCGGATGCAGTGGCCGCAACAACAATGGTATAATCCATAGCTCCATGCTCTTTTAAAGTTTGAACAACTTGAGCAACAGTGGAACGCTTTTGTCCGACTGCTACGTATATGCAATATAATTTATCTTTTTCTGATTTTGCTTGGTCGTTAATATGTTTTTGATTGATAATTGTATCAACGATAATGGAGGTTTTTCCGGTTTGACGGTCGCCGATGATCAACTCGCGTTGGCCGCGGCCGATAGGAATTAGGGCATCAACAATTTTTAAGCCGGTTTGAACAGGTTCGCAAACGCTTCTGCGGGCAATAATACCGGGAGCTTTAATTTCGGAGTTGCTGTATTTTTCGGCTTTGATTTGTCCTAGACCGTCAATAGGCTCGCCAAGAGCGTTAACAACCCTGCCTAACAATGTTTTGCCAACCGGAACACTGACAATCTTGTCGGTGCGTTTTACAATATCACCTTCTTTAATACCGGTATCATCACCAAAAAGAACGACACCAACATTGTCTTCTTCCAAGTTTAGAGCCATTCCCTTTATGCCATTTGGAAACTCTACCATTTCGTTATATTTTACATTATTTAAGCCATATACGCGGACAATACCGTCGCCAACAGACAAAACGCGTCCAACTTCGGCAATATCGATACCTGCTTCGGCTTCAGAGATTTTGCTCTCTAAAATAGATGTAATTTCGCTTGCACCAGACATATTATTTTGCACCTTTCATTAATGTTTTTATTCGGTCAAGTTTTCCTTTTATAGAATCGTCTATCATTTTGGAGTCACATTCTATAACCAAACCTCCCAATATTTCGGGATTTATTTTATAGTTAACCACAACTTTATTATTAAAATGTTTTTCTAAAGCTTTGTCTAAACTGCTTTCTTGTTTGGAAGTCAGTTCT
>JAGCXO010000047.1 GCA_017961285.1 Alphaproteobacteria bacterium
AAAAATGAAAAAAATTGCCTATGCGCGCGAGAATGACAAAACAATGACAAAGTTTTGTCTCTACATGTTGCAACTTCTCTCTACGCCTCGTTTCTCCCTTTTGGGAGTGTTGGGGTGGACATTTGCAATCTTTGCACTCACCCTTTGGGTGGCTATGAAGATTGACAGCATTGTCCCATTTGGGATTTTGGCGGGAATTGCATTCTTGTTAGCCATCCCGGCCGTAATTGGCGCAGTAATTCGCGACAAACGGCTGTAATTAGAAACGGTGTTGGAACTTTGTGTTCCTTCACCGTTTTTTTATGCCGCAAAGCTGGGGTTAAAGTTATGAAAGGTGACAAATATAAAGCGTGCAAGTTGCTGTGGGCACCGAAAACAAGCTAAATCGTTAAAAACAACACAATAAAAAACGCCCTTGGGTTTGGTAATAAAACTCCAAAGGGCGTTAGTTTTGTATCTTATAGACCGATTAAGGCAAGTACGACGACAAAAATACTTATTGCACCGAGAAATGTTCCGGGGATGTAGGGATTTTCATCACTTCTACACGCTATACCGCTAAAGAACATTATCACACCGGTAAGCAATAGTGTACATGTTAACGGCAATGCTTCATCCATCATATCTTCGACTGAACAGCATATTTCGACCAGCCAGCTGATGGGAATAAGGATATAGGTGAGAACAATACCTGTGGTAACAGCCTTTTTGAAGGCCTCGCTAATAGATCTTTTGGGAGAATCAGTGTCTCCAATGACATAATATGTCACTTGATTGAAGGTAACAGTGACGAGGATTATCACTGTCAAAATAATAATAAAGACTTGCATATTTTTGATATTTTTGGGGGTTATTTTGCTCGATATAAAACTTCCAAAAATGCAAAAAACTATGGCTTTGTAGTGCATGGTCAATAGTTTTGAAAATAATCGCTTTCTGGCCTTTTTATACTACGTTTTTTTTAAAACACAAGCTTTTTCGAAGAAAGGGGAGATTTCTTGGAATCAATGGGCTTGAAAATGTTTAGATTTCATTGGCAAGAGCGATTAAAATAAATATGCATATCATAATTAGGATTATAAATCCAAACTTTTTTGTTTATAATATTTGTTTTCTTATACTATCTTCGTTTTCCAAACAATATTCATAAGCTCTTTCCATAAATTCTTCTATATTATGCGATTTTTCTTTTATTTTTGCCACTATGTTAAGGATAGGAATATTGTCAATTTTCATATCATAAAAATATTCATATGCTAGATGGTGCTTATAAGGCTCAGGATACAAATTACCAATTTCTGTATATTTAATTATCGTATCAATAACCATTTCACTCAAAATCCATTTTATGTGCGGATTTTCATATTCCTCGGTATTATCCGTAAAATGTTGCTGCCATATATAAAACCATATAAAATGTATCATTTCATGAAGTGTTGTTCTTAAAAAATTGTTGTTGTCGGCATTCCAAAAGAATGAAAAGGAATTATTTCTTAAATTTCTTGGGCATATCGGATTTAGTGAAATTTCGGCGATTATATTATTTAATATGCTAAAGCAATCAATGCCAAAAACTTTTGAATATATTGTATTTACAATTTCTTTATTTTCTAACCAAATGCTTTGCGATGCTTCAAATTTGTTTTGTAGGTTAAGTTTTATTCTATCGTAATAAGTAGATAATTTTGATGTTATATACTGCTTTCTTTCTTCCCATATAAGATTTAGGCATTTTTCTTTATCTAAAAATGGATACATATTAAATAATTGATTTCGCCAGTAATCTGAAACTTTGTCAGTTTGAAATTCTAAGATACTTGTAATAGTGTCTTTTTTATTCATTATTTTGATATATAAATCCATATAAAATTTCCTTATTTCAAGCTATTGATAATATAAAAATATATAGATTAAATAGTCAAGTACGTAAAAAACAATATTTTGTAAAATTATGGCATAATTGAATATTAAAATATGCTAGACCGGAATGGCTAAAAACTTTGGGTGCGCTAGGCCGGAATGGCTAAAAACTTTCTTCAAAGTTTTCTTAACGCCGACCTTGCTCGCTTGCCTTTCGGCAACCGGCGTCTGGCATCCGCCTGCTCGCTACGGTTCAAACCGGCACTGTGCCGGTTCGATAACTCTGTTTATCATACCAATAAAAAATACCACCTTTGCAGGTGGTATTTTTTATTGGTGCGCTAGGCCGGAATCGAACCGGCACGGGATTGCTCCCAACAGATTTTAAGTCTGCAGCGTCTACCAGTTCCGCCACAAGCGCATAAATCCGTTTTGCATATGCGTTTATACAGATAAATTTTTATAAATGCAAGTCTATTCTTGCTTATTTTGTAAAAATGTGCTTTTCTTTGTCTGGAAACGATATGCGACAGAAACAGCGTTTCGGTATATCAGACGTTTTTTGAAAGGATAAATTATGAAAAAAAATAATTTTAACCACCTCAAAGATTTTTTGCGCAACAGCATTATTCCTTATGCTTTTCCGCATATAAATAAAGAAGGTTGGAAATTTGTCCCTGTCTTTGCTTTGATAACAGCGTTATTAGCTTTGGCATGGGCGCCGCTCGGCTGGATTGGCTTGATTTTGACAATTTGGTGCTACTTTTTCTTTAGAGATCCGGAAAGAGTTGTGCCGCAAACTGAGAATGTGGTTGTTGCGCCTGCTGACGGAAAGGTGCAGATGATTACAAAAGTTAAGGCTCCAAATGAGCTTGAAATGGGAGACGAAGAATTTACGCGAATCAGTATTTTTATGAGCGTTTTTAATGTGCACGTCAATCGCGCGCCGGCAAAAGGAAAAATTTTGAAAACCGTATATATTAAGGGAAAATTCTTGAATGCCGATCTTGATAAAGCCAGTGAAGATAACGAAAGACAACTTTTAGCAATGGAAACAGCCTCCGGTCAAAAGATTGCCTTTGTGCAGATTGCCGGATTGGTGGCTCGCCGCATTCTTTGTTGGGCAAAAGAAGGGCAAAATTTTGAAGCCGGCGAACGTTTCGGCTTGATACGTTTTGGCTCCCGTCTGGATGTTTATTTGCCCCAAGGAATTGAGCCGCAAGTGTATGTTGGTCAAACTATGGTTGCGGGTGAAACGATTTTGGCAAATTTTGCTATGACAAAGGCTAAAAAGGAGGCAAAATAATGGAAAATATTAATGCAAAAATTCAAGTTTCTAAACAGAAATTGAAGTCTTTACCAATACGAAAAATTGTTCCAAATATTGTTACAATGCTAGCTGTTTGTGCAGGAGTAACTTCTATCAGATATTCTATGAGCGGATCTTTTTCTAAGGCTGTAATTTGTATATTTTTGGCGGCATTTTTTGATATGCTCGACGGCAGAGTTGCCAGAATGTTAAAAGGTTCAACAAAATTCGGCGCTGAGTTAGATTCCCTGTCCGACTTTGTCAGTTTTGGTGTGGCGCCGGCGATTTTGATGTATAAGTGGACTTTGTTTGATTTTCCCAAGTTCGGTTGGTTTTTCTGCCTGTTGTTTGCCATTTGCATGGCTATGAGATTGGCCAGATTTAACACTATGCTGGAAGAAGAACCTATGGAACCTTATTGGCAAAACTTTTTTGTCGGTGTTCCGGCTCCGGCGGCGGCAGCATTAGGGATTTTGCCGGTTATGCTGAGTTTTGAGCTGGAAGAATGTGAAATTTTGCGGAGTAATTGGCTTTGCAGTATTTTGTTTTTTGTTGTTGCTATGCTTATGATTAGCCGTATTCCGACAATTTCTACAAAACATATGAAAATTCCAACTTATATGGTCGCTCCGGTATTTATAGTTGTGGTTTTTGTTGCAACTTTAGTATTGAGCCAACCTTGGACGGTTTTGAGTTCGCTGACAATTTTATATGCGTTGATAATTCCGCTCGGAATTATGAGGTTTTTGAAAGCTAAAAAAACTTATCGCACAAAGATATAGAGAAAGGCGGCTTTTAGCCGCCTTTTTATCGCTTATTTTCTCCTATTAATTGACAATTCCTTGTAAAATTGGTATTCTGTATATAATATTCATCTTGTGGAGTTATGATAATATGACCAAATTATCACCCGAAGAATTGAAAAATATAACAGGTATTTTTACATTTGGCGGATTTCGAGCCGGTGCCGTATGTAATGATCAGGCGAAGTCAATGTATGATGCTTTTCTTAATGTTGCAGAAACTGAAGTAGGTTCTTCTTTGTTAAGACAAATATATAATTCGGATGATAAAATGCAGGTTCATATAGATCATTGTTACAATTCTGAGCTTGCCGGTTCTGTGGATGCAATTCATAATGACAGTGGAAAAATAGTTGCCCAGAAGTTGACTGTTGCAACTAATGATGAAACACGGCTGGAATGGCTGATGGTACATGAGTTAACCCATGTTCTTCAAGCACGAACACAAGGCTCAACCGAGATAACCACGCCTGATCCGCAAAAAAGATTTATGCTTGACAGATTGAAAGAGGCTGAGGCAAGGCTAAATACAGCTAAATTTAATTATGAAGTTTTGAAAAATTCTAGTGCAGAAAAGAATCATAAGCACAGATCTTCGTTCAGACGGCAGGAGCGTAATGATGTGCTGAGATACCGCTCATTGATAATGGATAAAAAGAACGAGCCCGAAAGAAACGCGGCTATGCTTTCATATTTTTATCGTGATAAAAATTGGATTGATGATTATCATCAGCAGAATCTCAATGTTGCAAATGCTCAAGTTCATCCCACAGGTATTGTAGAACGTGTTTCTTTCTCTGATGTTATATCAAAATTTCAGGGAAGATTGCGTTTGAATAATTCTGCTGATCCACAAGATACTATGAGTATAATGCCGTTTATAAAAATAGAAAATATGCCGGATTATAAATCTGAACAAGTTATAAGCGGTAATTCAAGTAAAGAGAATATGCAACGCCCTATTCTTTCAAGATAATCTTTTCTAGGACAGACTAAGAAGCATTACACATAAGGATTGTCGGTTTTGCGGACATTTATGCGCAATGGAATACCGCCAAGATCAAAAGTATCACGCAGATTATTGGTAAGATATCTGAGATATGAGTCCGGCAAACCCTCGGGGTTGCTGGAAAAGATAATGAACGCAGGAGGTCTGGTTTTTGCCTGAGTGATATAGCGCAATTTTATCCTGCGCTTGTTTTTGCCGAGCGGAGGGGGATAAGCCTCTATCATGTCAGCAAACCATTTATTAAGAGGTGCTGTCGGAATTCGCATATTCCAACGCTTATAGACTTTTAGAACTGCACGCATAAGTTTATCCAGTCCTTCGTTTTTAAGAGCGGAAATAGTTACAGTCGGAATCCCTTCGGCTTGGGTTAAGGAAGTTTTTAGTTTATAATTCAGTTTATCAAGAGTTTCTTTGCGATTGGCGATATCCCATTTGTTAATAGCAATCACCAGCGCTCTGCCCTCATCCAAAACTTTTGCTGCAATTGTCAAATCTTGTTTATCGAGAACGGCATCGGCATCCAAAACCAACACCACAACCTGTGCCATAAATGCAGCGTGCTTGGAACTGGCGGCTGCCATTCTTTCTAATGAATCATCAACTTTTGAGTGTCTTCTCAAACCTGCTGTGTCAACAAGCTTTATCTTTTGCCCTTGCCATTCCCAATCAGTAGATATGGCATCTCTGGTTACTCCGGCTTCGGGACCGGTTAACATCCTATCATCTTGTAACAAAGCGTTGACGAGAGTGGATTTTCCAACATTAGGACGTCCAACAATAGCCAGCTGAATTGCTTTTTCTTTTGACTCTTCAGGCGTTTTTTCTTCCTTGTGGTAAAATTTGCGCAATGCTTCATATAAATCAAGCATTCCAAGGCCGTGTTCTGCAGAAAACGGAATCGGCTCACCTAAACCTAATTTATAAGCCTCAAAACGGCTATCTTCTTGGAGTTTGCCTTCGCATTTGTTGGCAAGTAAAATCACCGGTTTATTTGACTTGCGCAATATATCCGCAAAATGCTCATCATATGGTTGCAAACCGTCGCGGGTATCATATAAAAACAGGCATACATCAGCATCGGTGATGGCTTTTTTAGTTTGTTGCCACATACGCTGTTCTAGGTTATCCTCGGTTGTATATTCGTATCCGGCAGTATCGATAATCAATAAATCTAAATCTTGAAGTTTTGCCTCTGCTTCTTTGCGATCACGCGTAACGCCGGGTTTGTCGTGGACAATAGCCAACTTGCGCCCGACCAAGCGATTAAACAAGGTGGACTTTCCAACATTCGGGCGCCCGATTATGGCTACTTTCAGGGGCATTTGCTTCTCCTATTGATAAGCTATCAACTTGGCATCGGTCGTTGTGATAATCAGCTGTTCGTTCGCTACGACAGGTGTTATTGCCGAGCCTTCGCCAATTTTTACAAAGCCCATAATTTCTCCGGTGTATGGCGAAATGTAGAAAGCGTATCCATTGGAGGTATTTACTAAAATGCGGTTATTTAATAAAATCGGACCGGCATAAGTTACGCCAACGGCTTCAGAAACCTTTTCTCCGGCCGGGATCTTTGTATCCCACACAATTTTACCGCTTTCGGCATCCATAGCCAACAGATGAGATATATCCGTCAGAACATACAATACTTTACCGACAACCCAAGGTTGGTTATCTGTGCCGAATTCGCGTTCCCACAATCTTTGTCCCGTGCGCAGTTCTATGGCTGTTATCATATTGCTACTGGCCACATAAACCGTGTTATTTTCGATTACGGGATTTGCTCTTATGGCATTTATTTCCGATAGGATATTATTCTGGTAGCCTCCGGCAAGATAGTCTCCCCAAAGAGGAGAGCCGGTGCTGGCTTTTATGGCTCTAACTTCTCCATTGCTGAAGCCGGCTATTAAAATATCTTGACTTTCATCATAGGCAGGAGAAGCTCCCCCCACTAAAACCGTTTCTTCATCGGCTGCGGTATATTTCCATATTTCTTTACCTGTAGATTGGCTGTATGCGGTTAGAACATTTTCTATGGTTTGAACAAAAACCTTACCGCCGCCTACCGTCGGAGCAATACGTATCGGAGTTTTTTCATAATTTTTCCATATAATTTCGCCGGTTTGAGCATCCAAAGCAAAAATACCGCCAAAACCGGTGGTTGCAAAAATTTTAGCATTGTCATAGGCAAGGCCTGCGCCTTTAAGGGAAATTCCTTTATCATCTTTAATCTGCGGTTTGAGACGTGTTTCCCATAGTTTGTTGCCATCTTTTTGGCTGTGTGCGCTGACAACAGCATTTGCGTCTATGGTAAAAATAATATCTTTGGCAACAACCGGTGATGCTATCAGATAGTCTCTTTTGGAACTGCCCTTGCCAAAACTCTTGCTCCAGACTTTGTGAAGCTCGTTGGCGCTGGACATATGACCAAAATTGTGCTGAGAATTGCCACCGGATTGTGTCCAACGATAATTTTTGGTCGGAGCAGGTAAAGAAATTTTGATATCACCTTTTGTGTAGTCGGCGGCAATGTCTTCCGGCCTATCCAAAACAGGTATTCTTTCACCGTCTATAACCAATTTTTCTTTTCCGCAGCCTATGAGGGCTGTAAGTGCAATGGTAAGTAATATTGTTTTTTTGTTTATCATGACTATTCCTTCAAAACAGATAAAATATCTTTTATTTTGCTTTTGAACTCTTCTGATACATTATTATTTTTCAGCAGACCATCGTAGATATCTTTTGCCTCTTCCTTATTTCCGTCACGAAGAGAAACAGCCGCCAACATATATTGTGCAGTTGCATACCAAGAATTGTCAGGTTGACTGGTAATCGGTGATAAAATCTTTTCCAACTCATCACGCGGTGCTTCGTCTTGCTTGAAAGAAGCTAGTTTTATGATAGCAACATCTCGCAACTGGGAGGGGTATTTCTTATCTGCAATAAGCTCGTTTAATTTATTTAATGCCAAATCTTGTTTGCCGCTATCAAGCAATACGTTTACCTGCTGCATTTTTGCCAAAGGTGCATAAGCACCGAAATTTTTGCTAATAATCATATTTAAGGCATCAATACTTTCCTGATATTTGCCTTGATTTTGGAGAGTGAGTGCAACAGAATATGCATTTGCCCAATTTTCAGCACGGCGGACATACCAAGATTTTATAGACTCATAGCTGACTGCTAAGGTCAACACCGCCGCAACAAAGATGACTACAAATAGTCCATATTTGTCCCAGAGCTTTTTTAAGGATTCATTCTTAAGATCTTCTTCTACTTCACGCAGAAAAGCATCTTCTTGATTGTATTCTTGTTTCTTTTTCATTTTTTCACCTTCATTTTACTTATTTTAATATTTCACGGATTAGAAATTTTTTAATCCATCGCAAATATTCAAGCGGCATTTTACTGCCAAAAACAGCCACTTTATATTGAGAAATCAGCGCAAGATAAAAACGACTACTCAACGGATTGTGCAGAACTTCTATATCTTTCAACTGTTCTATTGATACATCTTCATTTTTGCGCGAAATAAAGAAGAAATTATATATCAGTATTATACGACCGTCTTTTATAACTATTTTTTCACGCTTGAAAAGCCAAAGCATACTTATAAACAAAAGCAGTCCCAACAGGACAAGTCCGGTATTAAGCTTCCATTGAGAGTTAGCCATTGCTGATATTTTATCATAATTATAAAGCGCAATGGCGTAGAAAATCGAAAAAGCCAGCCACCACACAAAGGCTATTGTATTGTACATATCCCAAAATGCTTTTTTTACGGATAAAACTATTTTTTCTTTTTTCTGATAATATTTTATGATACGTGGTTGCGGAGGCAAGATGACATAACTTGGAGAGAAGCCTGCAGACATTATGTAATCACGCAAAGTTTTGTTGAGATCTTTTGGTTCTACAACTTTTAAGCCCTCATCGCTGTCAACGATTGTCGGTTTGTCAAGACGTTTGGCATAATAGCGCCAAATATCATATATTCCGGAATTGTCGGTTGAAATATACAGAGGAATTGTTTTGCCGGCATCGATGTGCTCAAGTTCAATTATATATTTGTTCTTGGTCAAAATTCCAAACTGGCAAAACTCAACACGCATGCGGACACCGCGAAAGTTGCGTAACAATTCGTCAAACATCTCCGTTTCACCAAATATTCCTTTGAAACTGACATCAAATGAGCGCCCGTTAAAATATATTTTTTTATAGCGAATGTATGATATCAGGCTCCAAAGAACAATCGAGGCGCCGACTATTATGAACGCATAATCAACAAAAATATTACTAAGGAACGGCAAGGAATCGACTGTGAAGAACAAAGAATCTGCCGATTGTTCCATATATAGCTTGTTGTTCATCTCCAAAACACCGATCAAGACCATAAGCAAACCTACAACAACCGCGGAAATGACAACTTTTAAGCTTAACCTGTCATTGGCTTTTGCAGGAAAATTTTCGAGATCGAGCTTGTAGTTATGGCTCATATATTTGGGAAATACTTGCTTCATTTTATTAAATCCTTTTATAAAATTATGCTCATAATACAGCATATTTTTTAAATAATCATCTTTTTTTTTATTTTTATCATATTTTAACTAAATAAACGTTTAATAATGCTTGTATATCAAAGCTTTTCGGAGGAAGAATGGCTGAATGTATTTTTAATGATTTGTGCGGAGGATGCAGTTTCAGAAACCTTGATATAAGTGATTATCAGAGGCAGAAACAAGAAAATCTGCAAAAAATTTTGCGGCCGCTTTCCGATCAAAATTTTATCTTTGAAAAACCGGTTTTTATTGGCGACGGCAACAGAAGACGCGCCAGTATGGCTTTTGAGATGAAAAAAGGTAAGCTTGTATTGGGGTTTAATGCAAAGCATAGTAATGAAATTTCTGATATTGAACACTGTATTATGCTATCGCCTCAAATAAACAAGGCTCTGCCGTTTATCAGAAAATTGGTATCAGAAATTTGCGCACAGAGAATCGCAACAACAACAAAAAAGAAAAAAGTTGTTTATACGACTGTTGAAAAAGGCGATATTTGGATTACTCAAGCGGATAACGGTTTAGATTTGGTTTTGGAGTTTTCGGAATCGGTAACTTTGGATATGAGAGAGATTGTTTTTGAAAAATTGTCGGCTCAAGATCAAATCATCAGAGTTTCTCATCGACGTTCACCAAGTGAGCAGCCGGAAGTTATTATGGAAAAAATTAAGCCCTTTATTACAATCAGCGGCTATGAAGTTTATATTCCGGCAGGAACGTTTTTGCAACCTTCAAAGGCGGGAGAAAATTCTCTTATTGATATTGTTAAAAAATATTTGGGCGAAGTTAGCGGAAAAGTTGCCGATCTTTTTTGCGGAGTTGGGACTTTTTCTTATTCTCTAGCGGGGAAGAAAGGAGTGAAGATTGTGGCAGTTGATTGTTCTTCCGAGTTATTAGCGGGTTTTCAGGCTTCGATAAACAAACAAATGCTGTCAAATATTGAAATTATCAATCGTAATCTTTTCAAGTATCCATTGTCGGGTGATGAGCTGAACGGATTTTTTGCCATTGTTTTTGATCCCCCAAGAAGCGGTGCCATGACACAGGTTGAAGCGATTGTAAAATTGTCTGAGGAGCAAAGACCGCAGAAATTGGTCGCCGTTTCTTGCAATCCCAATACTTTTGTCAGAGATGCAAAAACATTAATTGACGGCGGTTATAGGTTGAAAAAAATTACGATGGTCGATCAATTTGTATATTCTTTGCACAGCGAATTGGTTGCCTTGTTTGAGAAAAACTAAAACTCTGCGTGTAACTTAAAGTCTTTGTTTACAATATGAGGCTTTTGCTTTATATTGTCGGTATTGTTATGCTTTTTAGGAGTGCTTTATGTTAAAGTTATTTGCATTATTTCCTTTGTTATTGCTCACTGCCTGCTCGTTTGGCAGAAGTGAAATCAGATATTGTCCAAATGTTAAAATTACACCGGAATACAGTCATGCTACAAAATTATACGGAGATACGGTGCGATATACTGTAGAAATTGTCGGATATGAAGGATATTGCCGTTATAATGAGCGGAAAAACGCTACAACGGCAGTTGTAGCTCCGGTTTTTGAAATTGTCAGATATTCTGATGTTGCCGGAAAAAATGTCGAGTTTCCTTATTATGTTAATACCGAATATAATTACAACAGAATGATGGGAAAGCAACCTCACAGATATAAAACGGCGGTGCCGGAGAAAAATAAGAAACTTTTGTTTACGGGAAAAGAAGTTGTTGTGCAAATTCCTAATGATGAGCCGGGTTACCAAATAAATTTGGAGCTGGCTTTGACGCCGCAAGAAGAAATGTATAACCAAATGCAGGGCTTGGATTTTTAGGAGAGATAATAATGGTTTATGATAATGATAAAGCTGAAAACAAAATGGCAAATGCCATAAGGTTTTTGGCAGTTGATGCAATTGAAAAATCAAAATCGGGGCATCCGGGAATGCCTTTGGGTATGGCTGATGTTGCGACGGTTCTTTTTACAAAGTTTATAAAAATAAATCCTAAAGATCCGTTGTGGTTTGACAGAGACAGGTTTGTGCTTTCGGCAGGTCACGGCTCTATGCTGTTGTATTCTGTGCTTTATTTGTTGGGATATCCGGATATCAGTATTGATGATATTAAAAATTTCCGCCAGTTAGGCGCAAAAACTGCAGGACATCCAGAATATGGGCACATTTCGGGCATTGATATGACCACAGGTCCGCTCGGACAAGGTATATCTTCCGCTGTTGGTATGGCTTTGGCGGAAAGAAGAATCAATGCATTGTTCGGTGATGAGTTGTGCAATCACTATACTTATGTTATTGCCGGAGATGGTTGTCTTATGGAGGGAATTTCTGAAGAAGCAATTACTTTGGCCGCTCATTGGAATTTGAGAAAACTCATTGTTTTGTGGGATAATAATAATATTACCATTGACGGAACCGTTGATAAAGCAAGTTCTATCGATCAGCTAAAGCGTTTTGAAGCCGCCGGTTGGAATGTTTTGGAAGTTGACGGACATGATCAGGAGGCTATTGAAAAAGCTATTTCTTCGGCGCAAAAGTCAAATACTCCGACTTTGATTGCTTGTAAAACTATAATCGGTTTCGGCGCGCCAAATAAGTGCGGTACATCAAAATGTCACGGTTCGCCGTTGGGGGAAGAAGAAGTGGCAAAAATGCGCCAAAATTTGAATTGGCAATATCCGGCCTTTGAAGTTCCGCAAGATATATTGAATTTGTGGAGAAAATCTTCTTCAAACAATGAACAGGCTTATAAAAATTGGGTAGATAAGGCTGTAAAAAACACACAATTTGTGAATTTTATCAATGATAAATTGCCGCAAAACTGGGATGCGCAACTTAATGAGCTGAAACAAACTGCTGTTGCCGAAAAAATTAAGGTTGCAACCAGAAAAGCATCGCAAATGTGCTTGGAAAAAATTGTTCCGCAGATTCCGCAAATAGTCGGAGGTTCTGCTGATTTGGCGGCATCTAATCTGACTTTGGTTGAGGGCATGAAAAATGTTGTCGCCGGCGATTACAGCGGTAATAATATTATGTATGGCATCAGAGAACATGTGATGGCCGCTATTATGAACGGAATGGCTTTGCATGGCGGAGTGATTCCCTATGGCGGGACTTTCTTTGTATTTTCAGATTATATGCGGCCGGCAATAAGGCTTTCCGCACTCATGGGGCTTAGGGTTATTTATGTATTGACGCATGATTCAATCGGAGTTGGCGAAGACGGTCCTACACATCAGCCAATTGAGCATTTGGCCTCATATAGGGCTATGCCGAATTTGTTTATGTTCAGACCTTGTGATGTGGTGGAAACGGCAGAGGCTTGGCAAATTGCTTTGGAAAATGAAAAATCTCCGTCTTTGTTGGCACTTTCAAGACAAGGTTTGCCTTGTTTGCGCGAGGATTGTGCTGAAAATATGACAGCAAAAGGCGGATATATTATTTCTGCGGCAAAGGGGAATTGTCTGGCAACAATAATTGCCACCGGATCTGAGGTAGAAATTGCAATGCAAGCTCAAAAGTTGTTGCGTGAAAAAGGAGTGGAAACAAACGTTGTTTCTATGCCTTGCACCGAGTTATTTGACCAACAATCAGAGGTTTATAAAGAAAAAGTTTTGGGACATGCTCCGAAAATTGTTGTTGAAGCGGCATCTTCTTTCGGATGGGATAAATATGTGGCCGGAAACGGAACTATTATCGCTTTGGATCATTTTGGAGCATCGGCACCGGCAGGAGAACTCTACAAACACTTCGGAATTACTCCTGAAGCTGTTGTTGCGGCGGTGGAAAATTGTCTTAAATAGGATTTGTGATGATTATAAAAAATATTTTTTGGGATGTTGACGGGGTTTTGGCAAATTTGAATTATGCTTATTATAATTTTTTGACCAAACACCCCAAATATGCCCCTATATACAAAGATTTGCAATGGCAAGATTTGCCTAAAGTTTTGCCTATTGTCGAAAAATACGGTGCTTTGGAGCTGAAAACACATCCGGAAAAAGGAGTGGAAATGGATTATGATTTTTGCCATTCGCCTGACTTTTTTTGTAATCGTCCGCTTTATCCAAATGTTGTCAAAGTGCTGAAAGAATTGAACGAGTTGGGATACAGACAATTTACGCTTTCGGCCACTTTTGATGTGGAAACAAAAAAGAAATTTTTAAATAAATTGCTGGGCGAAGTGACGGACTTTTTGATCATAGAGTGTGTTCAGCACGGAAAATTCATGCACGACTCGGCAAAAGAAGATATGCTGAAGAGCTGTTTTGAAAAATATGGATTGAAACCGGAGGAAACCGTTTTGGTTGATGACAGAATTTATAATCAATATGCCACAATCAATGCAGGAGCTCACCCTGTTAGAATGAGGTGTGAATTTACGACCGACTTACCGGAAGAGTTAAACTGGATTCCGGAAGTGAAAGATGTGGAAGAATTTAAGACTTGGCTTCTTGAAAACACTTCAACAAGCTAATTCTATTTGATATTGCCACTGTTTTGTGTGTCTAAGAACAGGTTTGTCGTGTCTTGAACAGTTTTGAGGCTATCAATTCTATATTCTTCTCTTGTTGTAAGGCAGTTCACAAGTGTTTGAGTGTTTTCCGGAAGTGTTGGCATTTCCAGTTCGCCGGTGCTTACGGGGTTTACGTTTACTAATTTTCCGTCCCAAATTGTTTTAAACACATCATCTAAGGCCTCTTGATATTGGTTAGGACGCTCAGGATTATAGTCTTTTGCTTCTTTGAGACACTTAACAATATCTTTATCGTATATGCTGCCATAATTTTGATTGCTTTGATTAAATAAGTTTTCCAAAACAAATAACTGTTCTGCTCGTTGTTCGGTGCTATCTGTGCTTTGAGGATTGATCTCGCCACGTCGCAGAGCATATTGATAAAAACTGAAATTAGATTTAAATATTGTTGAATCGCCGGTTACTTTGTAATTTTCTCTCAAATAGCTAAATTCAATAAATCGAGCCATTATTTCTTCTAAATTGAGGATGTTACCTCTTTCCTGAATTTTCAGGTTATATTTGCTGTAATCGTGGGTTGCATGAAAAGCTTCGTGAGCAACAACGCTTTGTTGTTGAACAGAATCATTTGTTTGTTTTGCAAATTTCAATACCATTTTTTTCAAAGCTTCGGGAATTTCGGTGGTATCGACATCGATAAAGTTTACGGTAATATATTTTTCTAAAATGGTATCCTCGTTGCTTATTTGGGTATAGTATCCTTTGCGAACGTTAGAACATTCGTTGATATTTAATTTTATGGTATCTACCTTATAAGGGGTTTCTCTAACATAATCACTAACGCTATTTATAAGCCCTTTTTGAAAAGCCTCAACCATTGAGTAATCGCAAACATTTACGCTCTTTTCTGTTTCGACTTTTGGCTCCAAAGTTGTTGTTTGCTGTTGAGGAGCTGCATCGTTGTTCTTAAATATACTGTCTTTACACAGATATAATGTTGTTATTCCTGACGTTGCGGCAACAGCAATACCAGTAGTAATTATTGCTTTACTTTTTTTAGTTAAATTAAATTTACTCATTTTTTGTCCTTTCTGGACAAAAACATAACACAATTTTTCATAAAATTCCAGTAAAAAAATAAAAAAACTTGAAAATATTTGTCGGTCGAATATAATTTGCGGCAGTTTTAGTAAAAATAGGAGAAACTCAATGAAAAAACTTTTAGCAGGTTTATGTATGGCCTTATCACTAACAGCTTGCGGTGATAAAAAAGAAGCAGAAAAAATAAATACCAAACCAGTCATCAAAATCGGTGCAACTTTGCCTTTGACCGGAAATTTGGCGTATTATGGCAAAGCTTTGCAACAGTCTCTTAATTTGGCTCTTGAAGATGCGAATCGAAATAATTTGAAATATGATTATCAATTGGTAATTGAGGATGATAAATATGATTTGAAGCAAGCTGTTGTTAATCTTAATCGTATGAAAAGTATAAATGACATAAATGCTGTTATGAGTTTTTGGGGAAATATCGGAACACTGGTTTCTGATTGGGCAGATAAAAATGCGGTTATTCATATGGGATGCGCTGCTTCTGATAAGGTTGGTATTGGGTATTATAATTTTAATCATGCAACACAACCGCAATCTTTGCTTAATCGTATCTTGAAATATTATCGCGATAATAATTTCAAACGTATCGGAATTGCTTATCTGCAAGCCTTGGAAATACAAGAATTTGTTGATAATTTTGTGCCAATTTTGGAAGAAAACGGATTTGAGGTTGTTTTTGTGACTTCATTCAACCCTCAAGAACGCGACCTGAAAATGGAAATTTTGAAAATGAAAGAAGCTAATCCAGATGTTGTAGAAGTTTTGATGAATTCTCCTATTATCAACATTTTTGGGAAAACTTCAAAAGAACTTGGTTTCAATGTTCCAATGTCAAGCATAAACAATATGACAGATGCTTTGGAAGAATATGAAGGACAAACCTTTGTAACTGAAGATTCCGGCAAAGCCTCTTTTACCGAACATTTTGAGTCAAAAACCGGAACTCCTCAAACTGCTTGCGTTGTTAATTTTTATGATGGATTGAATATGCTTATCAATGCTTATGAAAAAACGGCTGTAAGAGAGGGACAAAAAATTCCGACAAATGAAGATGTTGCTAAAACACTTTTGGATATAGAACATAATGGTTTTGTTTCTGTTATTAATGAAATCAATATGGATGATGAGGGGAATATTGATAGTCCTGCAGTCTTAAAACGTATTATCAATGGTAAGCCAACAACCGTAGAAAAATAAGTAAGGAGAAAAAATTATGCCTTTAATCACTATGCGTCAAATTTTGGACCATGCTGCTGAGAACAATTATGGTGTTCCGGCTTTTAATATCAATGATATGGAACAAGTTATAGCCGTTCTGCAAGCGGCACGCAAGGTTAATGCGCCGGTTATTTTGCAAACATCGACCGGCGCCAGAAAATTTGCCGGTGATCCAATGATTAGACACATGGTGGCTGCGGGAATCGAGATGTTTCCGGAATTGCCGATTTGTTTGCACCAAGATCATGGGGCTTCGGTCGATATTTGCCAATCTGCCATTGTAAACGGCTATTCTTCGGTGATGATGGACGGCTCATTGGAAGCTGACGGCAAAACTCCTTCTTCTTTTGAATATAATGTTCGCGTAACCAAAGAAGTTGTGGCTCGTGCCCACGCAGTCGGTGCTTCGGTTGAAGGAGAGCTTGGGGTTATCGGCTCTTTGGAAACAGGAAAAGGTGATAAAGAAGACGGACACGGCGCAGAAGGAGCTATTGATAAAAAACGTTTGGTTACCGATCCTGACGAGGCTGCTCGCTTTGTTGCGGAAACAAAACTCGACGCTTTGGCTGTTGCAGTCGGAACTTCGCACGGAGCATATAAGTTTACACGCAAGCCGACCGGCGACATTTTGGCGATTGATGTGATTGAGAAAATTCATCAAAAATTACCTAATACTCACATGGTTATGCATGGGTCTTCTTCTGTTCCGCAAGAATTGCAAGATTTAATCAATGCCTATGGCGGGGCAATTCCGCAGACATTCGGTGTTCCGGTTGAAGATATTGTTCGCGGCATTAAAGCCGGTGTGCGCAAGGTTAATGTTGATACGGACTGCAGAATGGCTATTACAGGCGCTATCAGAAAGCTGTTTACCGAAAATCCGAAAGAGTTTGACCCGAGAAAATATCTTAAACCGGCAATTGAGGAAATGCAAAAAGTTTGCGAAGCACGTTATATTGCTTTTGGGGCTGCCGGAAATGCCGATAAAATTAAGGTTGTTCCGATGCCTGAGATGGCAAAACGTTATGCAAGCGGTGAATTGTAATTTTTAAGGATTTATAAGATGTCAAAAATCACGTGGAAAGCCGGAACTTTGGAATATCCTTTGCCTCCGGTTATGGTCAGTTGCGGCACAGTTGAAAATCCGAATATTATGACGGCGGCATGGACGGGGATTATCAATTCCGAGCCTCCGATGACTTATGTTTCTATCAGACCGGAAAGATATTCGCACGGCATTATAAAGGAAAGCGGCGAGTTTGTGATTAATCTGCCGACAACTGCATTGTTGACTGCCGTTGATTTTTGCGGAGTGAAATCGGGCAAAGAAATTAACAAATTCAAAGAGATGAAACTAAGAGCAGGTAAATGCTCCGTGGTTGCGGCACCGCAAATTTTGGAAAGTCCGGTATCTTTGGAATGTCGTGTGAAAGAAATTCACAGCTATGGATCTCACGATATGTTTGTGGCAGAGATTGTCGCTGTTAATGTTGATGATGGTTTGGTTGATGAAAACGGCAAATTATGTTTGGAAAAAGCAGATTTGGTTGCTTATGTTCATAACGGCTATTTTACTTTGGGCAGAAAAGTCGGATTTTTCGGATTTTCAATCTGTAAAAGCGCGCTTATTGCCAGAAAGAAAATGCAAAATGTTGTTGTTGAGGTTAAAGAACGCAAGTTGCCGCAAAAAAAGGCTTTTGATAAAAAGGGGAAACCGGCTCGGAGAGATGACAGAAAACGTTTCTTTAAGGATGATAGAAAACCTTTCAGCGGCAGAAAAAGAAGTCCGATTAAAAAGAAATCCTAGTCTTTTGGCATGAGTTTTGGGTATTTGTGGTGTGACTGAAGGTAGCTTTCCAAGGTTTCGTCTGCCTCTAAAAATATTATCGGTTTGCCAGTCGCTTGCCATTGCGGCAACCTTTTGTCATAGCTTTCTTTAGAACTGACACGGTTGACATATTCTTCCGAATTTCCGCGGTTGATAAAGCGCTGACGGTATTCATCCAAAGCATCTCTTGTCGGGAGAAAAATTTCGTAATCAATATGAGCCTTATCCAAGTGGGGTAAAGACTGCTCCGGATGACACCAAACGAGGATATAGTCGTATTTGCCAATATTTTCTTGAATAGCTGAAACATAATTATTTGGAAAATCGGGATTTAATTTCTTTTCTGCAATTCCTTGACCTTTGACAGCTTCGGCATCATAGTTGCCGTAATTTTCAATCAAATACTTATAAGGTGTGGATTCCAAATCCAAAACGTTCTTATACTTTTTTGCCAGCGTTGTTTTGCCAACACCGCCGAAACCGGCAATAATAATCGTCGTTTTATAATTTCCTTTTGGGTTCAATTTTTTCATTTACTTATACCTGTTTCTGTTTTAAGAAATCAGTTGATATTAGCATATATGTTGCTGAAAATCAACAAACTAATTAAAATACAGACCTGTGATAGCGATAAAGCCTAGGATAAGAGCAATCAATTTTTGCGGCGTGAAGTTATCCGTCTTAAACAGCACCGAGAGGAAGAACATCACAAAAATCCCCATTTGCTTAATTGCCATCACGATTGTCGGCGTGTCGTTAATAAAGCTGAATGTTTCCAAAACATAAAATATGGTTTCCAAAATACCGATGGAAAAGGCTAAAAAATAAAAACCGTTATACCACTTGGGGGGTGAAGTGTCTTTTTTATTGTAATCATGGTCTTTGAGAGAGAGGTAGCCGAAATATGGCAACGCCACTGCATAATAGCCAAGATTTAGCGTGATTTCGTTTGCACCATACGCCGCTGACAACTTAATCAAATAAGTTGCCACCACAAACAACAGCATTGTGCCGAGTGTCAGCACAATCCCGATGGGTTTAACCTCTTTAATCGAAGTGTTTTCGTTTTTGATGCAGTTAATGTAAAACAGCGCGATGGCAAACACAAACAAACTCAATAATATCAAAAAACGCACCGAAAGCGTTAAATAGCCAAGTATACAGTCAATAATAGTGGTAAGAAACAGCTCACTGCTTTGAATTAGCCCAATTAGGGCAATCGGCATATATTTAAGAGATTTCAAAAAGAAAATGTAGCCAAGTAAAATCAATATGCCGTGAAGTGCGACATACAGCAATGCTTTAAACGTGCAATCAATACCGATAAACGCACCAATAGCCACTTGCCCAATGCCGGCAATAAGCGTGAGTAAAAACACAATTTTATGGATGTTGTGTCGATTGACCGCATAGTCCAGAGTAGCATCGGAAGCTGAATCAAATAAAGTTGCCAACACGGCTGTGTATCGTTTATCTGTCATTTTACCTATACTTGTTTCTGTTTTGCCAAAGGTTATCAAATATTTCTTCGGGGATTGGCTTGCGGTTATCAATGTTGCCATACATTCCTAATTCTCGTGCCGTGCGACTCGGATTGTGATAATCACTTCCGCCGCTAATCAACAGATTATTTTTGACTGCCAATTCATATACAAAAGCAGTGTAATCGTCGCTTTGGATGGATTGATATACTTCAATGCCGTCAAGGCCATAAGCTTTCAGTTCTTTTAAAAATTCCGGCAAATCGTGCTCATTAACACCTTGTGTTCGGCTGGGATGTGCCAAAATTGCCAATCCGCCGGCACGGTGAATTATATCTATTGCCTCGCCATAACCGAAAGGCGGTTGAAGAAAACGCTCGATGGTATGTGTTTTGCCGGATGATTTTCCATTGTCTATCATTGTTTTGATAAAAGTATCGCGCGCATTGAGAAGTGTGCCATACTTTTCTTTGGTAAAACCATAGTTTTTGAGTGATAGTTCAATATATTTGCGGCGAATGGAGGCTTTTGCATTTATTTCTCCAAAACGTTTCAAGAATAGTCCTATAATATGGGTATTGCGTTCACATGAGAGTTCCGTTCCGTTTATTAAATGCAAGCCATATTTTTTTGCTGCCGTCGATGCCTCGCGCAAGCCTTTCACTGTGTTGTGGTCGGTGAGTGCCATATATTTTATACCTTTTTCGGCAGCAATTTTGACCAAATCGCTCGGAGAATGGGAACCGTCAGAAACGTTGGAATGTGTGTGAAAATCTATCATAGTAACTTCTCCGATACTATAGGAATATTTTGAATATCCAATTCCGGATAGCCTTCGGATTTAAGTATTTCGCGCATTTTATGTTCTGTACAATATATTGGAGCAGTTTGCTTGTAGTGAGGCTTTTTGAAACTGTTGGCAATATTCGTGCCGTTGATAATTTGCAAACCACCGAATCCTTCCAAACACAACATTCTATATTTGTAGGGCACAAGGACATGATTGCCGCAACTCATGACGTTTCTGCCGTCTATTGAAAGATAGGCTAAACCCATAGAGTTTGAGATAAATTTGGAATCGTTAGTTTGAAACCTATCTTTTTCGATATGAGCGAGTTTGCGCATTTTGGGAATTGAAAACACCACATTATCGTAAAACGTGTTGTTGCTTTTATAGATATTCCTGAGTTTGCTGACAAAATCGGCAGGCATCGCATCGTCATTATCAATACGAAAAGTCATTATGCGTTTTTTTTGAAACTCTTTAGGTAATTCAAGTTTTGCTCCCTCAATAAAGATATTGCGCATAAAAGGATATTGCGCCTCAAGCTCGTTGAAAATAGTCCTTTGATTCTCCGGCATTTCAGCTGAATGATATACCAGCAATACAAAGTCTTTACAAGTTTGTGCGGCAAAACTTTTGAGCGTTATACCTTTGAACATTGCCAAGCGCTCAGAAAAATAAGGATCTTCAAAAACTTTGCATTTTAGCTCAGAGCAGTCGGGAAAAGCATATTTAGCCGCAACCGAATAGCGAACCATACCTATAACCGATACCATATCAGCCCCTCTTAAATGTTGATTGTTGTTGCATTGTATGAGCTAAAATATAAATTTTGGTTAAAATAACTCCCCTTGTTTGGTTAGCAAGGGGAGTTTTTTGGTTACATTAAACGGATGGATTGTTTTTGTAAGCAGAGCATCTTCTTTTGAAAATCCGCTTTTTTAGTAGGATCTTTTGTTGTTTTATCCAAAAAGGCATACGCATTCAACAACAGCCTGTTTTTATCTCCTTTTTCTAGGTTTTGGTCTTTTTTGATAGCTTTTAAGGTTGTGCGCATTATTTGTTCGGCTCTGTTGCTGGCGCCAACGCTCATTTCTTGCGCTGTGTTAATCAAGTAGTTATAGCGATCATTTGGATTGGAAATTAAATTAGCTATTTCACACTTTGTAATCGCCCACTCGTCAATATTATCGGCGTTTTTCTGCACGTTCGCAAGACTACGAAGTGCTGAAAGTTTGTCTTCCGGAGTGCTGGCAAGTTCTGATGCCTGATGATAGTGATTGATGGCTTTGTTCAAACTTTTGACTGCAGCCGATTGAGGATATCTGTATCCGGGAATTTTGCTCTCATCAAAATATATTTGGCCTAGGTTTAAATGTATCTTATATAACTCTTCAACATCATCTGTCTTATTCAAGGCATTTTTGTATGATATTTTGACCAAAGAGGCATCTTTGCTGTTGGGATCTAGTCGTTGTTCACAGATACTGATAATCTCGGGATCAGCAGTGTAAAACAGAGACTTTTTTAACATATTAAGCTCTTGGTCTTTGGCATATTGATAATCGAGCTTTTTGCCGAATGCAAATTCCTGATAACGCAAGGAAACATTAAAGTACATTTGTCCTTTTACTTTGTCTGTAAGTCTAGAGGAAAACGACTCAAGTCTGTGAACTGTTTGGTTTAACTGCAAAACATTTTTTGCACTCTCAAATTGAGTGTATATATCATAAAAATTAAAGGCAGGAGCAACGTCTTCTATATCCGCAATTCTGGAGCGCATTATACTTGGGACAATTTCCGCCTGATTGCTGAGTTCTAGAGTTGATATATCAGAAAGTTCTTTTTCGCTATAAAAACCATATGATTCAATTAAGTTATACATTTCTTCGGCATCAGAATTTACACAAGCGATGGAAAATCTTTCAAAAATATTTTCAATGCCTATTCTATATGCATCATCATCAGATAACTCTTCCTCCGATTCTAGATTTAAATTTTCTTTTACATCCATAATCAAGCAGGCGCGGAAGTGCTCCGGAGAAAGAGGTTGCGGAATTTCTATTGTTTGTGTTGCTACTTGCTCATTTTCTGCCATAGTTTTTGTCCTTGATGCTTATTAAAATTGCGGTGATTGTGTCATATTTAATTTTATTTGTCAAGTATTGCGACAAAAAATAGGCGAATGTATTTCAATCCGCCTACTTGTTCCCCTAATTATTTTATTTGGAGTTAAAGGGGAAAAAACCTAAAATATATTATTTAGATTTTGTCCCATATTAACTTTTTTGTTTAATTTGTCAACACGATTCTTTAAATTTATTTTTTAAAAAATTCTCCACCTTCCTCCAAATCTTTGATAAAATCTTCCCAGTCTTGCTCATGATCAAGTTCGTCATGTAAAATTTCACGGGCAATATGAAAGGTTTCGTAATCTTTATCAAAACACATATCGCAAATGTGCTGATATGTGGCAATGGCACAGCGCTCCGAATCCAGATTTTGTTCCAGTAGAGCCATCACAAAATCGTTATGGGGAACTTCGTAGGCGCATCTGGCATGTTGCATCCACTCCTCGGGCTTTAGCAGAGGTTTGCCGCCAAGTTGGATTATTCTATCTGCAAGTTTTTCAGCATGTTCAAGTTCTTCTTTGGCATGTTTCATAAATTCGGATTGGATTTCGACTCGCATGGGGCCGCTGATAATTTGCGCTCCGATCCAATATTGGTAATATGCAAGCCATTCTTCTGCATAGGCTTGATTTAGGACTTCTAAAAGGGTTTTTATTTCCAGTTTACAAAACTTTTGAGCTGCTTGTCCCATGATTTTCTCCTTAATAATGTTAAACTACGCTGTTTAGATAATTGCTGTTAAAGAAAAATCAATATATTGATTTTATAATGCTCTTGTTTTTGTTGAGGAGAAAAGAGTATGACATTAATTTCACCCAGTCTTTTAGCAGCTGATTTCGGCAATCTGCAAAAGGAAGTTTTGGCTATAGATAAAGCAGGAGCAGATTGGTTGCATTTGGATATTATGGATGGACATTTTGTGCCTAACTTAACTTTTGGTCCGCAAGTTATAAGAACTTTGCGCCCGCTGACAAAACTTGTGTTTGATACTCATTTGATGGTCGAAGGACCTGAAGAAATGCTGAAATGGTTTGCGGATGCGGGGTCTGATATTATTACTGTTCATTTTGAAGCTTGCAAAAACTTGGCACAAACCTTAAAAGAAATTAAAAAATTGGGAAAAAAGGCTGGCGTTTCATTGCGTCCGCAAACCAATGAAAAAGTATTAGAGCCGTTTCTTGATGATATAGATTTAATTTTGGTAATGACCGTTAATCCGGGCTTTGGTGGACAGGCTTTTATGTCCGAACAACTTAATAAGCTTGCAAAAATAAAAAAAATGGTAGAAGGTAAAGATATTTTAATTGAGGTTGACGGCGGAATAAATGCTTCAAATGCGGATTTGTGTGTTAATGCGGGTGCAGATGCTCTCGTCGCCGGGAGTTATATTTTTAAATCTGATAATTATGCCAGTGCTATTTATACTTTGAAAAATTCAGGAGAAAAATTATGACAACAGTTATGGTTATTGAAGATGAAGAAGCTATCGGTATTTTGTTGAAATATAATTTGGAAAAAGAAGGATATGAGGTGGTTTGGGAGACTTCCGGAAACAAGGCTCTTGCCGCGGTTGAAAAGTGTTGTCCGGCGGTGATTTTGCTTGATTGGATGTTGCCGGAACTTTCCGGAATAGAAATCTGCAAAATGATCCGCAATAAGCCTGATTTGAAAAGCATTCCGATTATTATGTTGACTGCCCGTGGCGAGGAAGAAGACAAGATAAAAGGGTTGACTGCCGGTGCGGATGACTATGTTACAAAACCGTTTTCGGTTCCGGAACTTATGGCCAGAGTTAAAGCAAATATGAGAAGAGCTCCTGAGATTATTATTGAAAAAGAATATACTTTTGAGGATATTCGCATGGATTTGGTTGAGCATAAGGTTTTCAGAAACGGAAACTATGTTCATTTGGGACCGACAGAATTTAGATTGTTGAAAATGTTGATGGAGGCTCCGGGAAAAGTTTTTTCACGCGAAATTTTATTAAAAACCGTTTGGGGGGATAATATTTATGTGGAAAGCAGAACCGTTGATGTGCATATCAGAAGGTTGAGAAGGGCCTTAAATGAATTTGGCCCAGATTATATCAGGACAATTAGAGCTACGGGCTATGCTATTGATAATACTGCAATGACAGATGAAAGTAATTAGGCATGGGACTAAAATTTGAGGTTGTTGCAAAAGACGGCAAGGCAAGAAGAGGAAAGTTGGTAACAAAGCACGGTATTGTGAATACTCCTGCCTTTATGCCGGTCGGGACTTGTGCTACGGTAAAAGCCATGCTACCGGAATCTGTTGCGGCAACCGGTGCTGAGATTTTGCTCGGCAACACTTATCATCTGATGTTGAGGCCGGGTGCTGATTTGGTTGAAAAAATGGGCGGTTTACACAAATTTATGAATTGGAATAGGCCTATTTTGACCGACTCGGGCGGCTTTCAGGTGATGAGTTTGAGCGGTTTGAGAAAAATCAAAGAAGATGGAGTTAGTTTTGCTTCTCATGTTGATGGAAAGAAATATTTTCTATCACCAGAAGAATCAATGAAAATTCAGCACAAGTTAGATTCTAATATTACAATGTGCTTGGATGAGTGTGTTAAATTGCCGGCTTCGCATGATGTGGTAAAAAAATCTATGGAAATGTCTATGCGTTGGGCAAAACGCAGTAAAGATGCTTTTATTGATCGAGACGGGTATGGTATTTTCGGTATTCAGCAAGGCGGCGATTATAAGGATTTGCGTGCATATTCGGCAGAAAAATTGAAAGAGATTGGTTTTGACGGATATGCCATCGGCGGATTGGCAGTAGGCGAAGGGCAAAAAACAATGTTTGAGGTTTTGGACTATGCTCCGGAGATGTTGCCTGATGATAAGCCACGCTATTTGATGGGAGTGGGTAAACCTGATGATATATTGGGGGCTGTTTTGCGCGGAGTTGATATGTTTGACTGTGTTATGCCGACAAGATCAGGCAGAACTTCGCAGGCTTTTACAAGATTTGGAACCATAAATATCAGAAACTCAAGACATAAGGAAGATCCCAGACCATTGGAAGAAGGGTGCGATTGTCCTTTGTGTACAAACTATTCTCGTGCCTATATTCACCATTTGCAGAAAGCAAATGAAATTTTGGCGGTTATGCTTCTCACATGGCATAATGTAAGGTATTATCAGCGTTTGATGCAAGAACTGAGGAACGCTATTGAAAATCATATTTTGCAAGAATGTGCAAAAAAATTGATAAATGACTGGCAAAAGGGCGATATTGAGGAATTGTAATATGAAAAAAGTTAAAAATAACAAAGCTCCAAAAGCAATTGAAGCCTTTGTCGAGGAAAATTCAAGCAAAGGTTTGCGTGTTTTTGTGGCCGGCGGGGCAAGGTCGGGAAATGACAATATTTATACGGAAGAAGCTTATAACTTGGGGCGTCAAATCGTCAAAATGGGCTTAAAACTTGATTTTGGATTGTCTAATTCAGGCATTATGGGGGCTGTTGCTCGAGGTGTTTTGGACACTTGGCAGCATATGTTTTGCAATAACGGAGAGTTGCCGATTAAAGGTATTACAACAAGTGATTATTTTTGTTTATACCCGCAAGATGATGAACTGCTAAAACAGATTTCAAATATTATTTTTGCAAAAACATTGGAAGAAAGAAAGCAAAGGCTTTTGAGGGCTGATTTTGTGGTTTTTGCTCCCGGCGGAGTGGGAACACTTGACGAGCTTGCTTATGACTGTGTCGCCATGCAAGACGGATTTTTAGATCTTAAGCCTTTTATACTATACAATGTTAATGGGTATTTTTATCATCTGCTAGAATATTTGAAGCAAATTGCCGCAAAAGGTTTCGCCAACCCACTTCCGTTTATTGTGGTGGATAATTCGCAGGAAATTGAAATTGTTTTCAGACTTTTGAAGTTGCGCTATGAAAACAGTCAAGATGTTACGGCGGCTTATGCAAACACAAGACAACTGATTTATGAATTGCCGTATTTTTTGAAGAATAAAACGGATAATTCGGTATTTGTTGAGGATATTATTAAAAAAATGGAAAAAATAAGGAAAAACGGAACTGATGAAGAGAAACTTCAGCTCAATAGGGAAATTGAACAAGCGTATTTGGAAAAAGAAATAAATAGAATGAATGAGCGCGTGGAAAAGACTTTTAAGGATACAAAGGCGCTTATTGAAAAGCTGGTGAAACTGGAACAGAGACAAAAAATATAGCATCTTTAATAATATAGTCTGAAGGGGATGTTAAATAAATGATGATAAATTATATTTGGGCTTTCTTTTTTGTGGGAGCTTTTGTTGCGGCGGCAATTCAAAGTTTGTTTGCGGGAAACATGGCAATTTGGAACGAAATGTCAAACAGTTTGTTTGATATGGCAAAAACAGCTTTTTCAATTTCGATAAATTTGACGGGAATTTTGTGTTTTTGGCTCGGGATGTTAAAGATTGCCGAAAAATCGGGAATTACAGATTTGCTTGCCAAAGCGCTCTATCCTCTTTTCAGAAAAATTATGCCGGGGTTAAAAAAAGATTCCCCCGCATTCGGCTCAATTGTGATGAATATGGCAGCTAATATGCTCGGTCTTGACAATGCCGCAACTCCGATGGGGTTGAAAGCTATGGAGCAAATGCAAGTTGAAAACAAAAATAAAGATGTTGCTTCCAATGAACAAATATTGTTTATGGTTATCAATTCCTCGGCTGTAACACTGCTGCCAATTACAATTTTTATGTATCGCAGTGAGTTGGGGAGCGCTAATCCGGCAATGGTGTTTTTGCCGATTTTGCTCGCTACAAGTGTTTCTACCATTGTCGGTTTTTTGAGTGTGGCTTTTGTGCAAAAGCTGAATATTTTTAACCGCGTGGTATTAACTTATGCTTTCATCTTTTTGCTTTTTGTGCTTTGCGTTGCCTGCGGTTTTGTTTTTCTCAATCCAGCAACTCGTTCGCAAACCGTGTCGGTTATCGGCAATTTTGTTCTGATATTCTTTGTGTTTCTTTTTATCACAATCGGGTTGATTAAAAAAGTTAATGTCTATGATGAATTTATTAATGGCGCAAAAGACGGGTTTAATATTGCCGTTGCAATCATTCCTTATTTGGTGGCAATGTTGGTAGCAATCGCTTTTTTCAGGGCATCGGGAATGCTCGATATGATTGTTAACGGAGTTGAGAAGCTGTTTGTTTTGTTTGATATGAATGCCGACTTTGTTAAAGCTTTACCGACGGCACTTTTGAAACCGTTATCCGGTAGCGGGGCAAGAGCTATGATGATTGAAACGATGAAGACCTACGGCGCAGACAGTTTTGCAGGATTTACCTCATCTATTATACAAGGCTCAACAGAAACAACATTTTATGTTTTGGCAGTTTATTTCGGGGCGGTAAAAATCAACAATACAAGACATGCTCTACCTTGCGCCTTGCTTGCGGATTTGGCCGGTGTGGTTGCAGCAATCGTTCTCGGATATTGGTTTTATGGCTAAAATATTTAGTCGTCGATAAGTTTATTTTTTATCATATACCACAACAATCCCAGTGCCGGTAAAACCAGCAATGAGGCAAACAAAAAGAAACTCGGCCACGAAAGGTGTTCAGCAACATACCCGCTACTTGAGGATATGACATCTCTACCCAAACTCATCAATGATGATAAAAGTGCATATTGTGTTGCAGTATAGGCAACGCTGCAGAGTGATGACAGATATGCAACCAATGCGGTTGTTGCCATACCTCCGGCAAGACTGTCGGCGCAAATTGTAGCACAGAGCATGTAGATATTGTTGCCGGCAAAAGATTGAATAATGTAAACAAGATTGGTTACGCCTTGTAAAATACAGGCAACAACAAGGCAATAGCGCAAGCCTTTGCGACCAACAACAATTCCGCCGATTATGCCGCCCAAAATGGTCGCCAACATTCCATAAATTTTAGAAACATACCCGATTTGTGCTTTACTAAAGCCCATATCAACATAAAATACGTTGGTCATAAGACCTTTATAGTCGTCGCTCAAGCGGTAGAGCAAAATAAAAATCAATATCAAATACCATTTATTACGGCTCATAAAATCTGCAAAAGGCTCTATCACCGAGCGTTTCATAAAGCGGCGCAAGCGAGGATAAAAGGCAAGTTTTTCTTCATCTTCCTTCAAATCAATATCTTTTTGCGGCTCACGGCAGAATAATACCGTAACAATCCCCACCAGAGCCCCGCATGACATGATTGCATAAACTTGGTTCCAACTCAAATAATCAGCCAACATCAAGGCAAACGCGCCGGAAAAAATCATACCGATACGGTAGCCAAGCACAAAAATAGCCGAACCTGCACCCTGCTCTTTGTTTTCAAAGCTGTCAATACGGAGTGAGTCAACCACAATATCTTGCGAGGCAGAACAAAATACTACAGCCATGGCAACTGCGGCAATCAGGCGCCAATTATCAGGTGACGGATGCAAAGTTGACATAAAAAAGATTGATGCCATAAGGCAGATTTGAGTAAACAGCGCCCAACTGCGGCGACGACCTATGCGCCACAAAACAGGGATTTTTACACGGTCGATAAGCGGTGCCCAAGCCCATTTGAAACTATATGGGGTTTTTACCAAAGCAAAAGCACCAATCAAAGCATAGCTCAAGCCGCTGTCTTTCAGCCACAATGAAAGTGTGCCTGCGACTAAAAGAAACGGAAAACCGCTGGAAAATCCAAGTCCCAGCATGGTCAACATTCTTTTGTCGGCATAAATTGCCAGCGATTTTATCCATTGTTTCAGCATATTTTGTCCCCTTATGAGCGGGGATTATAATGCAAAGAAGTTAATATTTCATTGCACCAAATTCTCAATCAGGTAATTCAACAAAAAATTGCCTTTTGTAGTTGTTTTTAAGCAGGTCGAATTGTTTTCCAATAATCCTTCCCCGACAAATTCTTGCAGTTTTTGCTGGTTGATAAATTTTGCAAATTCAATGCCGCAGTGCTGAAAAAAGAGTTTTTTATCCAAGCCGTTTTTGAGCCGCAATCCCATTATCAGCAGTTCTTCGGCTCGCTCTTGCGGAGTTATCAATTCTTGTTGGCGAGGATAAAATGTGTTATATAAATCTTTGCCGATATGAAATCTGCCGACTGCACCGTTACCTATGCCGATATAATCATATCCTTGCCAATAACCGAGATTGTGCCGACATTCAAAGCCCAATTGAGCATAGTTTGAAACTTCGTAACGATTATAACCATGCTCTTTCAAAATATTTTCCGATAAAGAGTATAATTCTCGGCAAGTTTCCTCGTCAGCCGGTGTTACGTTGCGTTTGGCAAAAACCGTGTTTTCCTCTATGGTCAGCTGATACAGCGATAAATGCTTGAGGCCAAAGCCGCAAGCTTGCTTCAGTTGCTTTTCAAAATCAATGGTGTTTTGCTCGGGCAAAGCATAAATTATATCCATTGAATGATTATCAAAAGTCTTAACAACCTGCTCTATTGATAACAATGCCTCTTGCAAATTGTGTGTGCGACCGAGAAATTTTAAGTCTTTTTCATCTAAAGATTGAACACCGAGCGAAAGCCGATTTATACCGGCTTGTTTCAGATTTGAGAATAAATTATCATGATTGGTATTAGGGTTGGCCTCTAACGAAATTTCCAAGTTTTTGCTACAATGCCAAAGAGAGGTTATTTTATCAATTATTTTTTCAATATTTTGAGGAGCAATCAGTGATGGTGTGCCGCCACCGAAAAAGAAAGTTGAAACTTGGTAATTATTATTAAGTTCGCGATAATAAGCAAGGTCTTCAGGATATGATTTGATAACC
>JAGCXO010000048.1 GCA_017961285.1 Alphaproteobacteria bacterium
ACCGTTCCCTGAATCTTAATATTCTCTTCCATAAACGTTGAATTAACCGTGTCCTGTGTCACGGGGGTTAAAGTGGGTTAGAAATATATATTGATAATTTTCATCATAACTCATCGTACAGTCGCCATCATACAGCATCTATCGATGCTTGTCAAGCGCCGTGTTTGACAACTCTTGTATGTTGCTTGACAACATCTCGGTTATATGATACGCCGAAATACGAATTTTGTTGGAGAAGAATAATGAACAATGCTGTAGAGCGAAATTGGAAAATAGATTATCTTAAAGGTATCGGCATATTTTTTGTGTTGATGGGACACATTATACCGATGGGCGGGATAACATATGATTTTATTTTTAATTTTCATATGGAACTGTTTTTTGCCATAGCTGGTTTTTTAACCTTTTACAGCCGGAATATCGATTTTAAAAGTTTCTGCTTGAAAAAAATTAAAGCCCTTATAATTCCTTATTATGTTCTCTGCTGCTTAACGTTTTTCTTTCTAACCGCCGTGAATATCTTTAATTTAGATTATATTAATTGGCATAAGATATTCCGAATTATGATTTTTGACAGCAATGCTTTGCAATATTTCAACTTACCTTTATGGTTTCTGCCACATCTGTTTTACGTTTATCTACTACTGTATTGGATTAAAAAAATGCCAACCGTCGGACAAGCGGCAGTGGTATTGTTGTGTATGCTTATTGTTTTGCCGTATCAACATTTGGTCAAACCGTGGGAATACACAATAGGGGCATTACCAGTGTCGGTGATATTCGCTGTTTTGGGATATAATGTGGCAAAATATCAATCACTTATACAAAAGTATATGGTTGCAGAAAAGTATCGTGTACTTTTGGGATGGATGTTGCTGTTAGTCGGTTTTGTGTTGTCCAATTTCTACTACGGACAAATAATAGAAATTAAAAACCATGTTATTATCCTTATCGCCATTAGTGTTATTTGCGGTTTAACTTTAATTATACAAAACAGAAACGCCGCCATCGAATATATCGGCAGAAAATCGCTTTATATTTTCGGAATACATTCTTTGTTTATTCCGTATGTCATTGATTGGTTCAATTTTTGTTTTCCTAAAGCAAATCATGCCGAAGGTGCATATGAATTTTTCATATCGCTCGTGCTCTTACTTTTATGTTGTCTCATAATTTGGCCGTATGATCAGATCAAACAGAAGAAAACAGCCGCTGGTGCCATCATCGCTTTGGGAATTTTATCTATTGTGATAACACCTAAATACGATATTACCAAAGAACAAGCATTCAGTCGCAGATTACCGTTGCAAGCCAAAGGTTTTTCCGGCGCTGAAGAATGGGGATGTTGGACAGAGGGAGATGTGGCCGAGATAAAATTTTCATGGCGAAAAATGAAAAATTTAAGAGTCAATTTGAAGTTACATCCGTTCATGCCTGTGGAAGTTAAAGAACGAAATGTTGATGTGTTTGTGAACGGCAAAAAAGCTGCGCATTGGCATTTTGAACATGGCAAACCTTCTCCGAATACGGATTTGGTATTGCTCAAAAAAGATTATAACACCAAAGATTATGTAATAACTTTTGAAATTCAAAATCCTCAATCGCCGAATGAACTCGGAATATCCGATGATACACGTAAACTGGGATTGGGATTTGAAACAATATCGATTGATGAAATAACCGAGAAATAGGAGAATTTAAGATGAATAAAATACTGTTGTTTAGTGTTGTTCTGACAAGTATCGGATTTTATTCAACACATGCGTGCGCTTGTATCGGTTCGGACTGCAAACCGTGTCCGACCGGTTTTACCGTTACGCAAAAATGTTGCAAAAGCACCGACAGTAATGATTGTGTGATTATTCGCAGAGATAAAATTGAAGATTGCGGAAAAGGAGAGTGGAAAGAATATCCGCGTTCGCTACCGTTTGAAACCAGAGAATGTTGCAAAGATGAAAGCGAAAAGAGTTGCCTCATTATTCCTTTCAAAGAATTCTGCGGCGAAAGGACATTTATGGATTATCCGTATTCGCCCATCAAAAAATGCTGCAAAGAGGGAGACGATAACGATTGTGTGATGATCAGAGCAAAAAGACGATGTGGCGAATATCAGATAAAAGATTATCCGGAATGGACACCGGATTGCTGTAATTTGCTTTTAAACAAATGTACCGGACACGTTAAGGATTGCCCGAAATGCTTGTAAAATCAGCTTAAGCGTTTAAGATATCTTCAAAGCTGTTAAACCTGAAGAAAATGTGATGTCGGGCATTTTTGAGCACAATCAGCTTTTCTTTATAAAATTCTTTTTGCGCTTCCAGATTAAAAATTAAATCGTTTTCCGCAGCAATTGCTTTATCAAATTCCGGATTGATTTTGTCTTTATATTGCTCATAAAGTTTTTGCAAACATTCCTGTTCAATTTGGCAACTTTCCAACGTGCGTAGAGATTGCAACGCATTATATTGCTCGTATTCTTCGTCGGAAAACACCATATATTTCCGTCTGAAACC
>JAGCXO010000049.1 GCA_017961285.1 Alphaproteobacteria bacterium
CGCGCCGCCATATTCTGCTTGGTTGGCGTTGAAGGTGTTATAGTTGATGGTGTTGTTGTTATAGGCAAAAATTGCGCCACCAGCTTTATATGCTGAGTTGGCAGTGAAAGTGTTGGAGATTATGCTGTTATTTGAAAGTGCAGTAATCGCGGCGCCATGTTGGCTGGTGGTATTGGAGGTGAAGGTGTTGGAGGTTATGGTGTTGCTATTATTTGCAAAAATCGCGCCACCTGAGCTTGTGCTTTGGTTGCCGGTGAAGGTGTTGGATTGGATAATATTATTGGTTCCATTATTTGTGAAATATATAGCGCCGCCTCTGTATGCTTGGTTGGCATTGAATTGGTTGTTTTGGATGGTGCTGTTGGTATTGCTCATAAAGATTGCACCACCATAAGAGTTGCCCGAGGTGCCAGAAGCAATATTGGAGTTAAAGGTGTTACCCGAAATGGTGCCGATGTTGCCAATGCCTGCTATGGCACCACCATAAGCGCTGCTACCAATGGCAGCGTTGTTCTCAAAGGTAGAGTTCTCAATGGTAGAGATAGTTGCGCTAGAATCGTTGTAGATGGCTCCACCAAAGGCGTCGCCAACTGTTGCCGAGGCAATATTGCCGGTGAATGTGGAGCCAATAATTTCCAAATTGTCATAAGGGTTAGTAAAATCATTGAGGTCAGAAGTAATAACCCCCAAAGCGCTATACACTGCAAAAAAAGCGCCCATCATTTGTGCTTGTTGTTCAGCATATTCTTCTGCCGAAAGAGTTTGTGAGCTACTGCTGCCGATAGTGATATTATTGATAATAGCTCGGTTAGCAATTGCACCACCATAAGCGTTGACACCTTGGGCAAGGTTGCTGCTGAAGGTGCTGTTTTCAACAGTATTATTACTGCCTTTGCCTGCTATATTTGTGCTAAGCATATCCGGATAGCTCAAAGGCGTATAATAGTGCATAAAGTCACTTGGATCAGATGCATTGGACATATATACATCTTGCAATGATAAATCAATATGTTGTCCACCGCCGACGATGGCTCCACCAAAGGCATTGCTGCTATCAGAAATGGCTTTATTATCAGAGAATGTGCTGCTGGCGAGGCTTGTGTTGATGGCAGATACTGCACCGCCTTGGGCAATATTGTTGGTGGAATATGCGGTGTTGCTGATAAAGGTATTGGAGATTGTTGTAATGCCCAGACTTTCTGATGAATTAGCGAGAGCTGCTTCTAATGTGGCGTATTCCTGAAGATTCTCTAAAGATAGCTCAGAATCCTTTATAACAAAAACGTTATCGCCTCTGTTGCCATAGAAACCAGAGACAAGTGCAGCAGCACCGCCTGCGGCTTCACCATCGATAGAATTGGCTAGGTTGCCACTGAATGTGTTGTTTGAAAGCGTGCTTGAACCTTCAGAGTAACCTCCGTAAGAATAATAAGACGGAACATTAGGATTGGCTGATGATGTATCATAAAATTCAATCACTATCTTAGCGTTCATTCCTGCACCATATACTGCACCGCCTATAACATTGCTATTATCTGAATCAACTGAGTTGTGGTCAAAGATATTATTTTCAACAACGATATTGGGTTGTGAGGATGTGATGTCATCTGTGCCGAAAAACAATGCGCCTCCGGCTGCATCGGCAATATTTCCGCTGAAGGTGTTAGAAATGATGCTGACTTCACCCTGGCTTGCATAAATTGCACCGCCGACGTTAGCATTGTTGTCCTCAAAAGTATTGTGCGTAACAGAAATAACTGAACCATAACCATTGTTCGTTATCGCAGCACCGTAAGTTGCTGTGTTGGAAATGAAAGTGTTGGAGGTTATGATATTACTTGAGCCTTGGTTCTTTATGGCGCCATTATAATTGTTTTCAAAAAGGTTGCCGCTAATTGTGTTGGAAGAGCTTTGTAATTCTATTGCTATCATATTAGAGTTAAATATATTACTGCTAATAATATTTGAATTTTGATCATAGATATAAATAGCGGTTCTGTTTGCGGTAAAGATGTTGGAGTTGATTGTTGTTAAATGGTCATTCGCCGGTGTTAAATATATGCCATAAGTTGTATTGCTGGTGAAAATGTTGGAAGATATATTGCTTATTCTTGAAAGGTTATATATTGCAATTGGATTATATTCAAAAGTATTGGATATGATGTTTGTAATATCGCCAGTGTTATATATTGTGCTGTCCTTACTATCACTATTGGTATTGAAAGAGAAAGTATTGCCCTCAATGGTGCCGATTGTTCCGCTGTTATAAATTGCTTCACCATAACTAAATCCACTGCTATAGAGACTAAATGCGACGTTGCTACTGAACTGAGAATTGGTAATGCTATCTATGGTGCCAAAGTTGGCAATTGCGCCGCCATAACCGAAATTGCCATAGGCAACATTGCTGGTGAAAATGCTATTATCAATACTTATAATACTTGCACCTGCGGCGTTGTAGATTGCACCGCCAAGAGCGTTGTTGCTCCCAGTGCCACTGGCGATGTTGCCGGTAAAGATGTTAGAGCTGATGGTGTTTGAAGAACCAGCAACATAAATTGCGCCGCCCTGGGCATTTGCGCTGCTGACAATATTGCTGGTAAAGGTATTAGATTGGACAGTATTGAAAGAATTTATATAAATCGCACCACCTATATCCCCTGCCATGTTGGAGGTAAAGGTGTTGGAGGCGATGGTGTTGCTGGAACCGGGTGCAAAAATTGCACCGCCGCGGGATGCTTGGTTGGCGTTGAAAGTGTTGTTAGAAATGTTGTTGCCAGTTGCCGCTGAAGCAAGGAAGATAGCACCGCCTGACGAGGTTGCAACATTGGAGCTGAAGGTGTTGCTTTGAATTGTGTTATTATTTTTTGATGCGTAAATAGCACCGCCGTATGTGCCGCCTGTGTTGCCGGTGAATGTATTGGATATAATGCTATTATAATTGGAATTCAGCATTAAAGCGCCACCACCGCTTGTTGCGATGTTGTCTGAAAAGGCGTTGTAAGCCACAGTATTAGAAGTGCTATATAAATAGATTGCGCCGCCATAGGCTGTGGCTATGTTGGAGTTGAAGGTGTTTGAACTAAATTTGCTTGAGGCTGATGTAGCAAAAATTGCACCACCGCGTGCGGCTTGATTGGCGTTGAAGATGTTATTGGTTGTATTGCTGGAGGCAGCGGCGAATGATAATGCGCCGCCTGATGTGGTGGCAATGTTAGAATTGAAGACGTTGGATTGGATTGCATTTCTTGCCTTGCTGACATGAATCGCACCGCCAAGAGTTGCACTGTTGGCAGTGAAGGTGTTGGAAATTATGCTGTTGTCGGTTCCGTTGGACCAAATTGCACCACCTCTATAGGCTCTGTTGGCGTTGAATTCATTATAACTAATTTCGTTATATGTGCCACTGGAAGCCATCATTATTGCACCGCCGCCGGAAGAGGCGGAAAGAGAAACGTTGGAATTGAATATATTGGCTTTGATAGTATTTGATGATTTGGCTACATAAATTGCACCGGCATAGTTGCTCGCCACATTACTTACAAAAGTGCTTGAAGTAATGTTGTTTGAGACGGAGCTAAGATAGATTGCACCGGCACTTGCAGTTGTGGTGTTGGAGGCAAAGACAACGCTGCTTACGTTTATTTTTCCGGCAGTTTGGTAAACAGCAGCGCCTGAAGTTCCGGTTTTGTAGCCACCAGTGATAGTCATAGAGGTGAGGTTGAGGGTTGAGTTAGCACTGGTGACTTCAAAGCCATTTTTGCCGTTTAAGTCTAAAGTTGAGCGATTGTTTCCGGAAACGGCGCCGGAAACAGTCAATGTGCCGGAAACCGGCCCAATGCCTGCGACTGTGCTATCAACATAGCCCAGAGTATAAACTGCTGTCGGATCGGTGGTGCTGAAAGTTTTGACCGGATTGGTTGCATCGCGTGCGACGAGAACTATCGGCTCGCCGGCGGAGGCATATACATCGCTACTGATAACATTTACTTCAATTGAGTCATTTAAGGTATTGCTGGTGCCAAGTCCGAGGGTTTTGGTGGCATAGGTTGTTGTGGTGCCAAATTGGTCATCCCAATCATTGGCAGCCTGAACAGATGCAATATCTTGTGTTATCGTGTTGGTGTTATAGCTGGCCAATGTATCGCTTAGACCTGTTGTGAGAACAAGTTGGAGGGTGCTGGTGGTGTCGCTATTATTGATAATTTGAATTTTTTGCGTGCTGGTTGCATTAGAAACAAAACTTGCCCAACTTCCGCCCATAACGTTTATATCTGTCAACGTGATGGAGCCAGAAGATTGGTTTGTGGTTTTGAATACATCGGATTTTTGCAGTGCAAGGTCAATATCGATGTTGTATTTGGTGTCGGCATCGGAGATGAGGCTTAGGAAGTTATAAGTCAGCGCGCTGTTGTTGGCGGTGTTAAAGGTAAACGCACCGGAGGTTGATACATCAGAATTTTTGATTTCGTTATAAAGGTTCAAAGTAGATGTGTTATCGCCGGAGATTACTGTATCAAAGCCGGATGTTCCAAAGATGTAGTCATAGAAGGTCATGGTTCCGGAGTTGGTGACAGAGAGATATAAGGTGTTGGTTGCGCCGACTTGATAAACGGCTTGCATATCGGTGCCGGCATTGCCGACATAGTTGCCTTGGAAAAGGGTTGTGCCATTATCAGCGGCAATTGTGTTGCTTGTGCCTGTGAGGTAGATTGCACCACCGGCTGTGCCTGCATAGTTGCCGGTGAAAGTGTTGTTGGTGATGGTGTTTTTATTGTTTACATAAATTGCACCGCCGCGTGCCGCGGTGTTGGAAGTAAAGGTATTGTTGGTGACGGTGTTTAGTGTGTTATACAAATATAGTGCACCACCATAGCTGCTTGTGCCACTGCCGGTGTTGCCGATGAAGGTGTTTGAGGTGATGTTAGCTCTGGCAAGAACATATAATGCGCCGCCGCGCACTGCTGTGTTGGAAGTGAAAGTGTTGGAAATGAAGGTGTTGGAGTTGCCATTTGAATAAATTGCACCGCCGTAGCCCCCTGTAGTAGTTGCACGGTTGCCACTGAAAAGGTTGGCGCTTATGGTGCCGCTAGTGCTTTGGATGAAAAGTGCGCCGCCGCGAACAGCGGTGTTGGCGTTAAATGTATTGGAAGTGATAGTGTTGAAAGTGTTGGCTGTATAAATGGCACCGCCTGAAGCCGTGGATTTGTTGCCGGCGAAGAGGTTATTTTTGACAATTGTGCCTTTGCCGGCCAAATAGATTGCACCGCCTTGAGCACCGGTGCCACTGACAGTGTTGGAGCTGAAAATGTTAGATTGAATTGTATTGGAAGCGTTTGCATAAATGGCACCGCCTCTTGCATTGGCACCGGTAACAATGTTTGAGTTGAAAGTGTTGGAGATAAAAGTATTGTATGAGGTGGTATAAATGGCACCACCTGAAGCTGTAGCTTGGTTGCCGGCAAAGGTGTTCAGGGTGAAACTGTTATATGCAGAAGCATAAACAGCACCGCCGGTGGCTGCAGTGTTGGAATTGAAGGTGTTGGAGTTGATGGTATTGGAGTCGTTGACATAAATCGCACCACCCCTAATGACTGCGCTGTTAGCATTAAAGGTGTTAGAACTTATAATATTGTTTGCACCTGCCGTGATTGCGCCGCCATCATCAGTTATGACTGTGTTACTGCTGAAGATATTATTTTGAATTATGTTATAATCATTCCCCCGGATAGCGCCGCCAGCTTCATCTGCTGTATTGCCGGTGAAAGTGTTAAAAGTGATGATGTTAGAGCTATTAACAGATATAGCGCCACCATCTGTTCCGGCTGTATTGCCGATGAAAGTGTTCGAAGTGATGGTGTTGCTTGAGGTAGCAAAGTAGATTGCACCACCATCAGCATTTGTAGCAGTATTGCCGCTAAAAGTGTTCGAAGTGATGGTGTTGCTTGAGGTAGCAAAGTAGATTGCACCACCTGTAACGCCAGCTGTGTTGTCGGTGAAGGTGCTGTTGGTGATGCTGTTTTGACCACCGCTAATATAAATTGCACCACCATCTTTTGGGGCATAATTGTGATCAAAGATAACATTGCTGACAGTCAGAGTTCCGGAGGTTTGGTAGATAGCGCCACCATGAAATGTGGTGGTGTTGCTGGATGCATCACCATGTATGATTGCCACATCTGCAAGATTTAGGGTGGCGGTGGCATCGGTGAGTTCAAAACCGCCTAAGTCGTGGAGATCAATGGTGGATATGCTTTTTGCACCATTTGCGCCTGCAACAGTCAATGTGCCGGAAACAGAACCAATGCCGGAGATATTCCCATCTATGTCGCCGAGACGATAATATGCTTGAGAATCATTGCTGGTGAAAGTTCTGACCGGATTGGTTGTGTCTTGTGCAACCAAAACAAGCGGCTCGCCGGCGAGGTTGGCTGTAATACTTTTGATGCTGAAAGCTATTGAGTCATTTGGGGTAAGTGTTGTGGCAAGAGAAATACCTCTTATATCGGCGATATAGGTGCCAAATTGGTCTGACCAGTCGTTTTCAGCTCGGACATTGAGTGTGTATGAGGCGTTTGCAAGATGTGCCAACTCGGTAGTCAGTTCAAGCTGGAGGTCGCTTGATTTGCTGTCGTTGGCAATAATTTGAATTTGATGATCACCTTCGCTCAAGCTCATAAAGTTGAGATTGGCGAGAGTGATAATGCCGGTAGAAGCCTCAACAGTGTGGAATGTGTCGGCTTTTGTTGCTTTTTTGTCTGCGGCGGGGTCAACGTCAATACTGTATAGGACATGGTGCTCAGAGCTTAAGCTCAACATATTATAAGCGAGAACAGAGTTGTTGGCGGTGTTGAATGTAAAATCGCCATCAACGGTGATATTTGATTTGAGAATTTGGTTATAGAGGTTCAAAGTTGAGGTGCTGTCGCCGTAGATGGCGGTATTATAGCCGTCATTACCATTGATATAATCATAAAAGGTCATGACACCGCCGTTGGCAACAGTGAGGTTTAGGCGGCTTTTTGCTCCACTGACATATATTGCTTCTCCTTGACCTTTGTTGACATTGTTTCCTTGGAAAAGAGTCAAGCCATTTTCGGCAACAATAGTGTTTTCGTTTCCGGCAATATAAATGGCACCACCGTATGAGGCGGCTCGGTTATTGGTGAATATGCTGTTGACGATGAAGTTGTTGTCGTTTTGGATATAAATGGCACCACCCTGATTGGCAAAGTTATTGGTGAAAGTGCTGGAGATGATGGTATTGCTATCTTTGCTATCGATATATATCGCACCACCTGAGGCTGTGGCTTGGTTGCCGCTGAAGGTGTTGCCTGAGATATTGTTTGCACCATTACCGCCAATGTAGATTGCACCGCCATTGTTGGTAGAAGTGTTAGAGGTGAAGATGTTATTTGTTATGCTGTGGCCTTCGCCGGCACCAATATAGATGGCACCGCCATCGCCCGATTTGCCCCCGGCAGTGTTGCCGATGAAGGTGTTATTATCAATGGTATCGCCGCTCTTGCTGCTATTGATATAAATTGCACCACCGGCTGACCCAGCATTGTTATTAGTGAAGATGTTGGAGGTAACAACATTATTGCCCATGTCTAAATAAATAGCTCCGCCGGTTAAGGTAGCGGTGTTGCTATCAAAGGTGTTGCTGAAAACGGTAGAGTAGCCTTTATCAAGGTAGAGGGCACCGCCATCCCTGTTGGATCTGTTGCTATATGTCGTGTCGCAATAGCACTCGGGATTGCCAAGACAAGGGCAATTTGTGGGAGCTGAAAATGCAGAATTTGAAAGAGGTATAGAAACAAAAGAAACAAGAGCGTATAAACCAAGCGCTCTGCTAAATAATACACGTAACAGTTTTTTTGACAATTTTATTGCCATCTACCCCTCATACCTCACCTCAGTGATACGGATGCTCCAACTGGAAATTGGATACCCTCCGCCTCACATTTTGTAAGTGTATCATTTTTTGACCCAATATACAATAAAAAAGCGACACGAATCGACTTTTTTGGCTTTAAAAAGCGCAAAAAGAATCGAGTCAAGGGTTTTAAAAGGAGTCGGTTATTTAAAAAGTTGTGGAAAACCGGCGATTCTCGTTGAAAATAGAGTCTTTTCGGACTTTTTAAATCATTAATCCATTGTTTTTGCTTGTTTTTTGAGTCAATATATTTTTTTGTTTCTAATATTTTGGAGAGGTTTAAATGCGATTCGGATGAATCTCTCCCGCGATTCGTGTGAATTTTAAAAATGCAACTATGAAATTTTTAGTTTTTTTCTGAAAAATTATGACTTTTTCGAGTCTTTTTTCTGTTTTGACACTTCTTGATCAAAAATTGTCATTTTTTTTAAAAATTATTAGGGGAAATGACAATTTTTGAAAAGCAACAGCAGTTATTTTGCGTTATCGACCTTGGTTGTTGCGGCCGGTAACAACGCTTGTGTGTGCGCGATTATTGGTGTTGTAGGCACTACTCCAATCATAATTGTTGGCAGCTTTTTCGTTTACGACATCGACAGCGCGCCCTTGCGGTGTGTCTGGATAGAATTTTTCCATGGTGTGCTGATGGTCTAAAACAGGCACCAAACGACCATGGTCATAAGCAAGCCCATAGCTGGCAATCTCTTGCCTATAGTCATTTATCCAGCGCGCTTCGCGGTCGGTAAGTTGATAACCTGCTGCTTGGCGGTTCATGAGGTCTTTGAAGGCCAAGTCGCGTTGTTCCAATCCAACACAAAATTCACGGGCACTTTCGGCAAAATTGCTGGGATGCCCTTTGATAGCACCCCCCATTGCCTCAACATATTGAACACCGTTGGTTGCATTGACACGAGTGCTGGCAACATAGCTATATAAAGTGTGGTCAACTTTCGGCTCATAGTTGGAAATCTGCAGATATGGCTCACCGGTTTCGGGAACTTCGCATATAGAGTAGCTGGGTTGAGAACAATAGCTGTTGATGCAGTCATATAAACTGCGATAATTATGATATTCCGGTCCCATATTAATTCTGTGGGTGGGACCTTGTCTCCTGCTGCTTGACTGCAATTCTTCTGCGGCGGTATTTTGGCGAGCTTCGCGATTGGCCTCACGCTCTTGGCGACGAGCTTCACGGTTATCCTCACGCTCTTGGCGACGAGCTTCGCGATGGTCCTCGCGCTCTTGACGACGGGTTTCACGATGGTCCTCGCGCTCTTGACGACGAGATGAACGCTCATTTGTATTTTGTTGCTCATCAGATCCTTGTTGATCTTGGACTCCTTGTTGTGATTGAGTTTGAGGTAATTGGTCTGTGTTTTTGGTTTCTACCGTTTGCTGAGAACCAGCTTGATAGTTGTTATCTATATCCATTGAATTTGTGGCATTTGAGCCGGCTTTGGGCGAAACAGTTATTCTGTGAATGGTGTGTCCGTTTCGCTCAGTGTTTTCTACGCGTATATTTTTTCCTTCTAATTTCGCTTTTTCTATAATTTCTTCTTCTGTCAAGGGGGTATTTTCCTGAGAAACTACAGGCTCTGCCTGAACAGATTGATTTATATTAGCCTGCGGAAGGTTGTTTGTTGCCTCGTATTCACGAGCAAATTGCTCTTCTATATGGGTAGGGTGTTGTTTTTCGGTAATTACATAATATACATTTTTATCAATTTCGGCGCATTCTGCTTCGCTGTAATTGTTGTTACTATTTGAATATAGAACCTCGACATGGCCATCATCTTCAATGAGCTCTACTCTGGTTCCTCCATTGGTAACAAAGACATTATCTTTAGGCTGTCTGACATAAAAATCTGTCGGATTGCTCAGATCGCCAAGACCTTGAGATTTTTGAATATCGGTAATATCTTCTGTGGACGGTTGCTCAGAAGTATAAGTATTAGAGGTGTTGCTATGAGTATATGTTGCTTTTTGCGGTGTATCTGTAAATGATGCCTTTTGAGTGGAGGCTTTTTGTGGGGGGACGGATACGGCAGATGACGTATTTTCGTTGAAAGAAGGATTTTCGTTTATACTTGCAATATTATTTTCCTGTAAAGTATCGTTCGGAGTGTTTGATAATAGTTCCGAAGCTGGAATATTGTCTTCCAAAAGCGTTGAGTTATTTGAATTTCCTAATATACCACGAGCGATGAGCTGTTGTGAAAAAGCACCTGCTGCAGTACCTATAATTGCTCCGCCGTAGCGTATCCTTTTGGCATTTCTGGTTTGAATTAGGGTATTTAATTTTTGCTCATACTCGGCTTGTCTGCTGGCAGAGAATTTTATGTTATTTTCTTTTAAGAGCGCGGCACAATGCTTTTTGGGCGCAAAATATAGTTCTTTTCGCGATATATCTTTTTCGGCTATGCCGGCTGATATCAAAAACTCTTTTAACTCTTCGGCCGCTTTTACTTGCTCACGCTGCAAAGCTGCACCGGAAGCAAGACCAACAGCTCCGATTGTGGTTGCCATCGCCATTCTGTTGCCGGCTTGCATTGCAATACTTGCAGCAACGCCTTGAGAAAAATCATGAGTGGCTCTAATTGTTTCGACAGCTGTATTTACGGTGGCTGCAGCAAAACCAACGCTTACAGCGGTAGTTGCGACAGTAGCAGCCAGACCTATGGCTTCTAAACGGTTTTCTTTAGCCGTTATATATTTCAACCAGCTTGTAGGAAAATCTTGTTTAGCTTGCTGTGCCTGAGTTCTTTTGACCTGATATTCTTTTATGCTCTTGTTAATGGCACCGTATGCTCTGACCGTTGCATAAACGCTAACACCTACCGGACCTGTTGTTGCAAATAAGACAGCATTGAGACCGGCTATTTTTGCAGCTTGATAACCACTTTTGGCAATATTGTAAAGCTTTGGATGGCGGTGAGAAACTTCTTCTTGCAGTTTTTTTGCTCTATACCAAACGCATTGGGCGTTGGTTTTTTGGCGGAGACGTCGAGCCATATAGGAGGATTGCGCCGTATTGGCACACGAAACAACATGAGCTGCGGCCGCAAGTCTCTCAGGATTTGCTTTTGAATAGTTAAAATTTTTGATTTCTTCCGGAGTTATACCATATTCGGATTGAGCCTTGTCAATATCGACATCTCCTGCATTTTTACCTGCGGCTTCTGCTTTTTCTATAGCCAGATATGCTAATCTGATTTGCATATCTGCTTTCTCGAGATTTTCTTTTAACTTGGCAACATACTTAGATGGGTCTCCATTTAAGTTGAAACTGCCGTTTTTAGAAAGATCTTGAATACTATTTATGTGCAGAACATTTATCAATTCTTGTAAATCTGCCGGTTTGAGGGGTTTTAACAGGGCTTCAAATTCTTTATATTCTTCGGCTATTTTAATTTTGTTCTCTCTATCAAAACTAAAAACAGGAATGGCTTTGGCGCTTGCATCTTCCCAAGAGTTTTGAATATTGTTTATGTGTGAACTGGGATTGACTGTTATATCATTTTCTTGGTCAAATTTATTGAGAAATGGGGCAATATCTTTTTTGAGCGACTTTTGTGTTGTTTTTAATTCATCTTCTTCGTATATTGACAGATAGTCGTTTAAGGCAACTGCTTTTTCAGGAGTGAGGTCTTGGGGGGAATATATTTTTTGGGTTTCTCTATCAATAAATTTTTTTATGAAGGATAATGCTTTTTTTACTTCTTTTGCAAATTCATCACCCTCGTATGCGGACAGTGTATTGTAAACATCTGCCAGAAAATCAACGTTCTCAAGATCTTGAGGTAAATTATCTAAAATTTTTTTGACTTCAACAGATGTTACCATGTTTATTCTCCAGGATTTTTATTTGTTATGTTTGCATATTATTACATTTTTGACAAAAAGTCAATTGATTTTTAGTTTTTGTCAAGATGCTGTTTTAAGGATTGTAACGCCGGTTTGGTTAACATATTGAGAAATTTTTTACAAAAAAAACAGCTCCCGAAAGTTTGCAGGAGCTGTTTTGATATTAAAAAGTATTAGTGTTTCAAAATGCTGAGGTTGTGTGCCTCCGGCCTTCCAACCTTGTCGGGGATAATTTCAAAAGAAAGTTCTTGTCCCTCAATAATGCGCTCTAACCCAGATTTTTGCACAGCAGTAATATGAACAAAAATGTCTTTTTCGTTGGTAGGCGTTTTTATGAATCCGTAGCCTTTTTGGTTGTTAAACCATTTTACTGTTCCACTTAGCATATTAGGTCCTTTGCATAAATTAAATTAATACATATGCGCTTTGCGCACGGAGTATATTTAGACTATAATTTTTTATTTTCAACTCTTTTTATACTTTTTTTATATTTTTTTTATTTTTTCCGCTAAGAGTTGAGCTTGTTTAATTATATCTTTTTCATTATCAACATGATTTTCTCTCATAATAATTTTGCCATTACATATAACATCCTTTATGCATGAGCTGTCTGCAGAGTAGACCAAATTGGATATAAGATTATAATTTGGTGTCATAAACGGATTGTTTAGATCAACCAAGATGCAATCAGCCAATGCCCCCTCTTTAACAATACCTGTATTTAGGCCGAAGGCTTTTGCGCCGTTGCGAGTAGAAATGGAAAAAATATTTTCGGATTTACCACTTGTGGGTTTATTGGCTTGGATTTTTGCAATTAGTGAGCATATTTTCATGCTTTCTAACATATTTAAGTTGTTGTTGGAACAAGCACCATCTGTTCCAAGGGTTATTTTATCAGGCATTTCAGAATATAGTTTATCAAACATAAACATGCCTGAATTTAACTTTAGATTAGACACAGGGTTGGTGGCTATATAAGATCCGCTTGTTTTTATATCAATAATATCTTGTTCAGAGAGATAAACCGCGTGAGATAAAATTGTTTTTGGCGATAATAATCCCAGTTCTTTCAATTTTGCTACCGGAGTTTTGCCGCATTTTTCCAAGCAATCGGAAACTTCTTTTTGTGTTTCGGCAACGTGAATTTGCATAAAATAATCCTCTTGCTTGGCAATTTTGGCTGAATATTGCAATAATTCTTCGGACACAGAATATACGGAATGACATGAAATGCCTTTGATGATACGTTCCGGGCAAGGATTGGGCATATTTATAAAATCTTTGGTTTTTTCAATTTTCTGGGTAGTTATATTTTTGTCAAACATATCCATTTCAAAAAATGAAATGGCTGCACGAACACCCATTTCTTTAACGGCCTGCATAGTTGGCTCATTAAAAAAATACATATCGGCAAAAAATACCGTTCCACTTTTTATCATTTCTAAAATCGCTAATCGGCTGGCTATATATATATCTTCAGGAGTTAATTTTGCTTCTATCGGCCAAATATCTTGTGTGAGCCAATCTTGTAAATTTTTATCGTCACTATATCCGCGCAATATTGACATTGCCGCATGATTGTGGGTGTTGTAAAATGCAGGCATAATAGCTTTGTTATCTCCATCTATTACGATATCTGCCGCGGCTTCAAAACCTTTTGATATTTTGGTAAATTTGTTATTGTTTATAAAAACATTGACGATTTCATTGTTGTGTAAAACATTTTTGATTAAAATTGACATATCCTGCTCCTAATTTTATCCTTTTATTTGTTTATAATATGGAATGAAAAATTATGGAAGAGAAAATTTTAGAAAAAAGGTTGGTTGATATAGAAATAAATTTAACTAATCAGGAAAAAATGCTTGATGAGTTGAGCGATATTATCGCCGAGCAAGCAAAAACTTTGGATATATTAAAAAAACAGCATGAGCAATTATTGCGGCTGTGGCAGGAAAACTCCGTAAAACCTCAAAACGAAGAAACTCCGCCACCGCATTATTGAATTTTGCATTATATTAATTATATTTTTCAAAAAAGGAGAGTAATATGAGTGATAGTCAACAATGGGTATGCAGTGTTTGCGGATATGTATATGACGGGGATGTGCCTTTTGAAGATTTACCAGAGGATTGGGTTTGCCCGGTTTGCGGTGTTGGAAAAGATTTTTTTGAAAAACGTTAAACTGTCCGAGCAATAGTCAAAATATCTACGGATTTTGCTCCGGCTTTTTTGAGCACTAATGCACATTCTTTCACCGTTGATCCGGTTGTCATTATGTCATCAAGCAATATTATTCTTTTGCCTTTTATAAGTTTTTGATTTTTTACCTTAAATGCATTTTTGACATTGGTAAGCCTTTCTTTGCCAGAGACTTCCACTTGGGGTTTGGTTTTGCGGCTACGGATAAGAGTGAGATTATTGTGAGGAATTGCGGTCATTTCACTAAGCTTTTGGGCTAATAGCGCCGATTGATTGTATTTGCGTTTTATTAGGCGTGTATAGTGCAACGGGACAGGAACTATCAAATCCGCCCCTTCCGAAAATATATCTTTTCCGGCAATTTTTAGCATTGCCGCCAGTAAATTAGCGTTTTCAGTTTGGTCAAAAAATTTAAACGCCAAAATCAAATTTTTTGAGCTATTGTCATATATGACTGCTGATCGTGACAGGCGATAAAAAGTTCTTTTGTTTTTGAGGCACCCGGCGCATAACATTTTCTCATGTATATTTTCTTCTTGCAGAGGATGTCCACATTTGTAACAATATGGAGGTTTTATAAAACTTATTTCCTCTATGCATTGATCACAAAGATAACCTGCTGAATTTAATATTTTGCCGCAACGCAGACATTGATATGGAAATAAAAAATTGATAATGTTCTCTATCAGTTTCTTAAACATTTTCAAAGTCTGCTGAGTTCTTGATGAATTTGATTTATTTTATCGACGACAATTATTCCCGATTTTTTCAGTTTTTCTTTCTTTTGTTTGAAAGAAATATGCCCTTTTGTAATGATATCGTTTGCGTATCCCATGGTCTTGCTGAAAGTTGTATCATCTCCGGCAATATAACAAATTATCGGTTTTTTAGCCGCATAATTTTTATACCACTCAGCTCCTTCTTCTTCGAATGAACCGCCCATTTCACCAATCATTACTATGGCAGAGGTATTTTTATCTTGATGGAATAATTGTAAAGCTTCAACAAAATTCATACCTATAACCAAATCGTCTCCCAAACCTACAACAGCCGATTGACCTAATCCACTACGATTGACCTCCAGAACAGCCTCGTAAGTAAGTGTTGAAGAACGTGAAACAACGCCAATATGACCTTGTTGATGTATATTCTCCGGAAAAATTCCCAGTCTTGTTTGATTTGGGACAATTAAACCCGGTGTATTCGGTCCTATCATTTTTGCGTTGTTTGCGGCTAATATTTTGTTGATTGTAAGCATATCGTTGACCGGAACATTGGCAGAAACACAAATCAAAAGTTTAATACCGGCTTCTACAGACTCCTCAACTGCAGATTTTACGGCGCTTCCGGGAACAAATAAAACGCTGGCTTCCGGATGTGTTTTTTGCATTGCTTCTTTTACTGTATTAAAAACCGGAACTCCCAAATGTTCGCTTCCTCCTTTCCCCGGTGTTACTCCACAAACAATATTGCTCCCATATTCGAGTGAGCGTCTGGCGTGAAAAGAGGCTTGAGTGCCGGTAATGCCTTGAATTAAAATCTTAGTATCTTTATCAACTAAAAAAGTCATTATCCGTTCTCCTCAACCGCTTTTATGATTTTTTCTATTGCATTTTGGGTGCTGTCAGCCATGATTATCGGCAATCCAGAGTTGGTAAGTATGTTGATGGCTTTAGCACGATTGGTTCCTTCAAATCTTGCAACCAAGGGGACGTTTAGTCCAACTTCTGCGGCGGCATCTATTATACCATCGGCTATTAAGTCACATCGCAAAAATCCACCTAAAATATTTATTACTATTCCGTCAACTTTGGGATTGGAGGCTATTATTTTTATACCGGCGGCGATTTTATCTCTATCAACACCACCTTTAACATTTAGAACACTGCCCAGAGAGACATTTGGCGAATCTATTAAGTCTTTCATTGCCCAAGAAAGACCTTCGCCATTTACAATGCAACCGAGGTTGCCGTCATATTCTTGATAGGAAAACCCGTATCGAGCCGCTTTGATTACCGAGGGCGTCAGGTTATCATCATCTTTTAAGCGCAAGTTGTCTTGGTGGCGGTAAAGCCCTTTTTCATCGAGAATAATCTTAGCATCTAGTGCTATTATTTTTTTATTAGCTATGCCGGCCGGATTTATTTCAAGCATTAGAGCATCATTGTCTATAAAAGTTTTATGCATTCCTTTTATAAACTTATAAAAATCCGGCTGTAATTTTGTTTCCAAATTTAGAAACTGCGCAATTTGTGCGGCTTGTTCTTTGTTTGGCCCTTGATCATCAATAGGTAAACGAAAAATTTTTTCGGATTTTTTTGCTGCAAGTTTAGAAATATCATCAATATCAGTATTTGCCGCCAAAAGAATAATTGAAGATTTTGTTCTGTCTATACCCATACTGAGATAAAAATTTTTCTCTACCGGTATATACTCTTCTACGTATATTCTACTTACATAATTGCCATTTGGAGATTGTGGAGTAACAAGCGTGGAGCCCAGCATTTGCGAGGCATTCTTATACACATCTTTGAGGGTTGCCACTTGTCTTATTCCGCTTCTTTTTCCGGATTTGGAATCTAAAAAATGTCCTTTACTTCTGGCACCGGAATGTACTTGTGCTTTTATTATCCATGGAGCATTGGAAATTGCGCTTGCAACATTTCGGGCTTCTGTCGGAGTATAGGCAATTTTACCTTTAGGGATATTTATTCCTTCAGTATGTAAAATTTGTTTTGCTTGATATTCATGAATATCCATTTGCGTTCTCTATTATTTATTTTGAGCATAATTTTTAATTTTATCTACCAGCGCGCTAAGTCCATTTCTGCGACTGGGGGATAAATGTTCTTCCAAACCTATTTTAGCAAAAATATCATCTACATCAATATCTTTTATTGTTTGTGGGGATTGATTATTAAAAATACTCAAGACAATAAATATCAGACCTTTAACAATGGAGGCATCGCTATCTCCTATAAAAGTTATTTTGTTGGCAACAGAAAAATCTGGCACTAACCAAACTTGTGATTGACAGCCGCTTATTTTCCATTGTTCTGTTTTGTATTGGTCGGGCAGCGGTGGCAATTTTTCTCCTAAATCTATAAGATAGCGATATTTATCTTCCCAACTATCTAAAAGGTCAAAATTCTCAATCAATTCGTTTATTTGCATCTTATCCTCAAATTTGTTTTTGTTAATTGCGGTTGCTAATACATTTCCAAAATTGCTTTTGCTTCGTCGGTCAGACGGTCGGGGGTCCATGCCGGCTCCCATACCAAATTGACAGTAGCTTTGCCGACACCTTTGAGCTCTGCCAAAGCTTGTGCGGCCTGGCGAGGGAGAATTCCCGCAACCGGGCAAGTTGGGGCGGTTAAGGTCATATCCACTTCTATATCTCCATTTTCAAGTTGGCGAATGTCATAAACCAAGCCTAAATCATAGATATTTACTACAATTTCCGGATCGCAGATTGTGCGCAAAACTTCTATTATTTCTTCTTTGCTGGCTTTTTTTTCGTCTTGTGAAAGCGGCTCTCCCTCGGTTACGGAAAATTCTTCCACCGGAGTTTGTGCGGCAAGAGCCTGCAATAATTCTTGTTCGGTTTCTTCCATGTCTTTTTCGTCTGCCATTTTTTTATGCCTGTTTGAAAAATGTTTGTGCTTTTTTCAGCGCATTAACAAAACAATCTATATCCTCGTTATTTGTATATAATCCCAATGAGGCGCGAGCCAAAGAATTGTATCCCATGCGGTTGACAATCGGTTGTGCGCAATGATGTCCTGTGCGGACGGAAACACCCTCTTTATCCAGAATAAAGGCTACATCTTGCGGGTGTATGTTTCCCAAAGCAAAAGAAAAAACTCCACCCTTGTCGGCGGCTGTGCCGATTATTTTCAGCTCCGGAATTTCTTTTAATCTTTCGTTAGTATATTTTACCAATTCGTGCTCGTGCGCTGCAATATTTTTCATACCGATTGCTTGCAGATATTGCAAGGCTACTCCAAAACCTACTGCCTGAACAATAGCCGGAGTTCCGGCCTCAAAACGTGCCGGAGGGGTGGTGAAAGTTGTTTTTTCATAAGTTACGTTTTCTATCATATCACCGCCGAATTGATATGGTGCCATTGAGCAAAGCAAATCATATTTTCCGTAAAGACAACCAATTCCCGACGGAGCATATAATTTGTGTCCCGAAAAGGCCATAAAATCACAACCTATATCCTGCACGTCCGTTACGGTATGGACAATACTTTGGCAAGCATCAACAAGGCACAAAGCACCGGCGAGATGAGCCGCATGGGCAATCTCTTTAACAGGAAAAACCGTGCCTAAAATATTTGACATACCGGTTACGGCGACCATTTTTACTTTCGGATTAAGGAGCTTATAAAAATTTTCTATATCAAAACTGCCGTCATCATTCACTTTGAAAAAACGTAAAGTTGCACCGGTTTTGGCACATGTATTTTGCCATGGAACAAGGTTGCCGTGGTGTTCTGCTTCGGAAAGCAAAACTTCGTCTCCGGCTTTGAGATTGTTTAGCCCCCAAGATGAGGCCACAAGATTCATGCCCTCGGTTGCGGAGCGAGTGAAAATAATTTCTTTTTCACTTTTGGCATTGATAAAATCTTTAACAATACGGCGCGCATTTTCATAGGCAGAAGTTGCCATTTCCGAAAGGTAGTAACTTCCTCTGTGGACATTGGCATAGGTTTGGCTATACATTTTGACGACAGCATCAATAACTGCCTGCGGTTTTTGCGCAGAGGCGGCCGTATCCAAAAAAGTATTACGCTTTCCGTTTATTTTTTGCTGCAAAATGGGAAAATCTTTGCGAATTTTTTCTATGTCATACATGTGAGCGCATCCATTCTTTAATTTGTTCATTGTCAATATGGTTGATAACTTCAAGCAAATAGGCATCAATCAAAATTTGTTTGGCCTCATTTTCGCCTATTCCGCGTGAACGCATATAAAAAAGCTGGTCTTGATCAAGTTCTCCGCTGGCCGAACCGTGTGAACATTTAACATTATCAGCAAAAATTTCAAGTTCAGGTTTGGCATCAATTTCTGCCGTATCGCTCAACAAGAGAGCCTTGTGCATTTGATAACCTTCGGTTTCTTGCGCATCTTTGGCTATGCTGATTTTGCCCTGAAAAACTCCTCGTGCCTCATCTCCGACAACTCCTTTTATGAGCTGATTTGATGTAGTTTTCGGTGATAAATGGTCAATATCGGTTGTTGTATCTATTGTTGCCCAACCGTTCATAATATAAGCGGAATCCACCTGCGCACCGGCATTTTCCTGCATGAGTTCGATTTTGGTTTCATTACGAGCTAAATCTGCGCCTTTTTGCAGGCAGAAACTTTTATAAAATGCGCCTTCGCGAGCTCTTACATAATTGAGCGCAATATGTGCCGATTTGAAGGATTCATTTTGAAATTTATAGTGCTTTATTTCGGCTTGTTGTGCAAGGTAAAACTCATTTACAATATTGTTGAAATAAAAATCTTTCTCATTGCCGCTGTGATAATAATATTCAACAATTTCAAGTGAAGAATTCTTGCCGGCAACAAAAACATTGCAAATGTTGCTGACCAAAGGTTGAGAAATATTGCTGTGGTATATAAAAACAAGCGGTTTTGACAATTTGATATTATTGTCAATATTTATGAAAAGCCCCTCTTCTAGCATGGCGCTATTTAGGGCCGCAAATGGGTGTTTTTGCAAATCTATGTATTTGCCGATATAATTTTTGGCTTGTCCTTCCACCACCGCTTGCATTAAAGTCATAACTTCCACTCCGAGAGAAAGTGCCGGATATAAAGGCATAAATTTGCCGTTGTTAAAATGTATTTGGTAGGCATCAAAAGGCAAATCTATATATAAATTCGGTTTGTGAGAACATTGGCAATGGTCACCGCAAGTGCAATCAGAATGATGTTCACCGCAACAAGAACAATGCTCCTCCTCACATTCGCCCTCAAATTCCTGCAAAAACTTTGATGGAGCATAAACAAAATCGTCTCTTTGCAATGTGTGCAATTTGGTATATTTCCAAGCTTCGGTTTTGGCTGTGGGCAGACAAAAACTTTCACGGCCTTGTGCGCGGCGTCCCGCAAGCCACGGAATATCATCTCCAAACAAAGGTATTATCGGTAATAAATCACTCATAATTTTTCCCTTGTATAAGCGGAATAACCGTTTTGTTCTATTTCTTCCGACAAACTTTTATCTCCGGATTTTACGATATGTCCGTCAGCAAAAATATGCACAAAATGCGGTTGGATATAGGTTAAAAGTTTTTGGTAGTGGGTAATAATCAAAAGTGCGCGATTTTCGTTCATAAGCTCATTAACCCCTTTGGAAACAACTTTTACGGCATCTATATCAAGTCCGGAATCGGCTTCATCCAAAATCGCCAGTGACGGCTTTAGGACTGTCATTTGCAGAGCTTCAAGCCGCTTTTTTTCACCGCCGGAAAAACCGACATTAACGGGACGTTTCAGCATTTCGGGATCAATACCGAGTTTTTTGGCTTCTTCGCGCAAAAGTTTGATAAATTCCATGGTATCAAGTTCGGGCTCGCCGTGGTATTGACGATTTGCATTAACAGCGTGTTTCAAAAAACTGGTTACCGGGACACCTGGAATTTCAACCGGATATTGCATGATTAAAAACAGACCTTCGCGGGCTCTTTCTTCAACGGACATTTTGAGCAAATCTTTGCCTTTGAACCAGATATGTCCTGATGTTACCTCATAACCGGGTTTTCCGGTCAAAACGTATGATAATGTTGATTTTCCGGCACCGTTCGGTCCCATAATGGCATGAACTTCACCTTCGTTGACGGTAAGATTGAAGTTTTTGATTATTTCTTTATCGCCGGCTTTGGCGCATAAATCTTCTATTTTAAGCAACATTATTTTTTCGCTCCCATTCATCAAGGCGTTGATCTATTTTTTTCAACTTCTCGGTTTTATATTTTGTAACAGCATCAGCTATGTTGTAGCAAATCTTTAATTGTTCAAGCATAATCTCAACATCTGCGGTTTCTTCTATCAATTCATTGATATTATCTTTTTTGCGATTGATGTTTTTCAAGATTTCTTTGGTAAGTTCGCTCATTTCTTCAATTACCTGCAACATTTGCGGCTCTTTGCCCCATGCTTTGAGCGCACGTTCAAAAGTATTCATTATCCTACACTCCCCTCTAAACTGATGTTGATTAATTTTGCGGCTTCTATGGCAAATTCCATCGGCAAATGTTGCATTACCTCTTTGCAAAAACCGTTGACAATAAGGCTGACCGCGTCTTCTTCGCTGATACCGCGGCTACGACAGTAGAATAACTGCTCATCACTGATTTTTGAAGTTGTTGCTTCGTGTTCAAGGCGGGCATTTTTGTTGCGGTTTTCGATATACGGAACGGTATGTGAGCCGCAAGTCGAGCCGATTAAAAGGCTGTCACATTGTGAATAGTTGCGAGCATTATCAGCATTGGGCGCAACCTTTACCAGACCGCGATAAGTCTGGTTGGAAAAGCCGGCAGAAATTCCTTTTGATATGATGCGAGATGTGGTGTTTTTGCCGATATGAATCATTTTGGTTCCGGTATCTGCCTGCTGATAATTATTTGTTAAGGCTACGGAATAAAATTCTCCCACCGAATTATCTCCCTGCAAAACACAACTCGGATATTTCCAGGTTACGGCTGAACCGGTTTCTACCTGTGTCCAGGAAATTTTGGAATTTTTACCGCGACAGGCGGCGCGTTTGGTTACAAAGTTATAAACTCCGCCCTTGCCTTCTTTGTCGCCGGGATACCAATTTTGAACCGTGGAATATTTGACCTCCGCATTGTTCATGACAACAATTTCGACAATAGCGGCATGAAGTTGATTTTCATCACGTTGCGGAGCTGTGCAACCTTCGAGATAGGAAACATAGCTGTCATCGTCAACAATAATCAATGTGCGCTCAAACTGTCCGGTATTTTTGGCATTGATGCGAAAATAGGTGGAAAGCTCCATCGGGCAACGAATGCCTTTGGGAATATATACAAACGAGCCGTCGGTAAAAACAGCCGAATTCAGGCAGGCAAAAAAGTTATCGGTATAGGGGACAACCGAGCCGAGATATTGTTTTACCAAATCGGGATGCTCGCGTATTGCTTCGGAAATGGAGCAGAAAATGACTCCTTTTTCGGCCAATTTGGCGCGATAAGTGGTGGCAACCGAAACACTGTCAAAAACGGCATCAACAGCGACAACTCCGGCCAGAACTTCTTGTTCTTTTAGGGGAATTCCAAGTTTGTTGTATGTTGATAGCAATTTGGGATCAACTTCATTCAAACTTTTCGGTGCTTTTTTTTGTTGCGGGGCTGAATAATATGACAGTTTTTGATAGTCAATTTTTTCATAATTCAATTTTGCCCAATTCGGCTCTGTCATGGTCTGCCAAAACTCAAAGGCCTTAAGTCTGCGCTCCAATAGCCAATCAGGTTCGTTTTTTTTTGCTGATATAAAACGAATTATGTCCGCATTTAAGCCTTGCGGAACAGTATCGGATTTTATATCCGTGACAAAACCGTATTTATAGGTATCGTCGATAATTTGTTTTATATCACTTGTTTTACTCATTTTTTCTTTCGCTTGTTTATTTTTGCAATTTACTTTTTTAAAAGCGAAAATGCAAGTTCTATTTGAAAATAAATAAAAAATTAAACATATAAATGTTATGATATTTCAGATATTCGGAGGAAAGTTTATATCGTGCGTATTTTGTTTTTTATATTGGTTCTTTGTTTGAGCGGTTGCGGCACATGGTGGGGCAGTACTCCGACAGAGATTGTCGTAAGCAAAGGAGATACTTTATACAGTTTATCAAAACGTTATGATATACAAATGCGTGATCTTATTGAAGCAAATAATCTTGTTCCTCCTTATACCTTGAGAATCGGGCAAGTTTTGCGTGTTCCGACAAGCAATTATCATGTGGTAGAAAGAGGCGATACCCTATATAGTATTTCAAGGCGCTATGGTGTTGATGTGAATACTTTGGCGGCAAATAACGGACTGTATTCTCCATATACTTTGATTGTAGGACAGCGAATCGCTATTAATGGGAAAAATTCAGGAAGCAGCTATTCTCAACAACAGAAACCGGTAGTTGTCGCCAACTCAACGAGTGCACAAAAACAAGTTCAAACAACTGCTGCAACGCAAAAAGCTTCTGCAACGACGGCTCAAGTATCAAAATATAGAAAAACAAAGTTTGCTTGGCCTGTAAAGGGAGAAATTGTGTCAAAATATGGAGCAATAGGCAAAGGCAGAGCTAATGATGGTATAAATATAAAAACAGCAAAAGGAACAGCTGTAAAGGCAGCAGACGGCGGCACGGTGGCTTATGCCGGCAATGAGCTGAAAGGCTTTGGAAATTTGATATTGGTAAAACATTCTGACGGGTGGATAACGGCTTATGCTCATAATGATAAATTGCTTGTAAAAAAAGGACAACAAGTTATGAAAGGTGAAAAAATTGCAACCGTCGGGACAACAGGCGGGGTCAGTGTTCCGCAGCTGCATTTTGAAATTAGAGCAGGAAAGAATCCAGTTAATCCGCAACTATATTTGCAATAAACATAAAATTTTGGTGTAGATTTAGCTTTTTTTGTTGTTATATACGCATATTCGTGTATATTTGTGATACTTTATGGTTTTAAAGGAGAAAAATATGTTGATAAATGATGCTTTTGCTCAAACTGCCGGAATGGCTCCTACTGGTTCTACTGCCGGTGTTATTGTGCAACTTTTGCTTATATTTGTTATTTTCTATTTCATTTTGATACGTCCGCAACAAAAGAAGATTAAACAGCACGAAGCTATGCTTTTGGCTATTAAGAGAGGTGATAAAATTATTACCGGTGGCGGTGTTTATGGTGTTGTAGAAAAAGCAACAGATGAAAAGCTCGATGTAAAAATTGCTGAAGGTGTAGTTGTGTCGGTTTACAGAGCAACAGTCAGACAGGTTATTGACGAAACACCGCAAACTGCGGCTAATGTAAAAAGTAAGAAATAAGAGGGTTGAAATGTATAAGCTTTCAAGAACAAGAATTTGTATTATTCTAGCCATTTGTTTGGTGGGAATATTGTTTGCTTTGCCAAATTTTCTGGGCAATTCAATTAATTTCCCGAAATGGTGGCATCCGGTTAATTTGGGATTGGATTTGCAAGGCGGTTCAAATCTTTTGTTGCAAGTCAAAATTGATGATGTGCTAAAAGAAAGAATGGCCAGTATTGAGGATTCTGCTCGTCAGGTTTTGCGTGAAAATAAAATTCGCTATCAGAACTTGAAGGCAGAAAATGAAGATGTTAAAGTTAAAATTGACAATATAAACTCAAAGACAAAAGCTGTTTCACTTTTCAAAAAAATGGAAGATGGGCTAGATGTTGTTGAGGATGAAGACGGAATGGTTGTGATTTCGTATTCTGAACAGGCTCTGAATCAATTGAAAGCTAAGATTGTTGATCAATCAATAGAGATTGTTCGCCGCCGTATTGATGCTGCCGGAACGAAAGAGCCCTCCATTCAGGGACAAGGCACTGACAGAATTGCTGTTCAATTGCCTGGTGAACAGAATCCGGAATATGTAAAGTCTTTGCTCGGAAAAACTGCAAAATTGTCGTTTAATTTGGTAGACAATCGCTCTACTGCTGCCGATGCAAGAAGAGGAAAGCTGAGCAGCGGTTCTCGTTTGATTAGCGGTGAAAATGGCGAAACTTATGTTATTAACCGTAAACCTGTTGTTACCGGAGAGCATTTAATTGATGCAAGTGCATCTTTTTCTGAGGGGCAACCGGTCGTAAGCTTTAAGTTTGATAGTTTCGGCGGTAAAAAGTTTGCCGAGGCAACTTCTCAACATGTCAACGAAAGATTGGCGATTATCCTTGATAACGAAGTTATTTCAGCTCCGAACATCAATGGTCCGATTACAGGTGGCTCAGGTATTATTACTGGAAACTTTACAACAGAATCTGCTAATGAGTTGGCTATGCTCTTGCGTTCAGGTGCTTTACCTGCTCCTTTGGAGGTTTTGGAAGAAAGAACCGTTGGTGCAGGCTTGGGAGCAGATTCAATCAGTGCAGGCATTACCGCTTCAATAATCGGTTTAGCATTGGTCGTTTTGTTTATGATTGCCGCTTATGGTTTGTTCGGTATTTTTACAACTGTTACGGTTTGCTTGAACTTGTTCCTTATGCTCGGCGTTTTAAGTTTTATCGGTGCAACTTTGACTTTGCCTGGTATTGCTGGTATTATCTTAACAATCGGTATGGCTGTTGATGCAAACGTGCTGATTTTTGAGAGAATGCGCGAAGAAGTGAACCACGGTCTCTCAACAAAGGATGCTGCTGAAGCGGGATTTAACGAGGCTTGGGGCACGATTGTGGACTCTAACCTCACTACCTTGGTGGCCGCATTTGTTTTGCTGTATTTCGGCTCAGGTCCGGTCAGAGGTTTTGCCGTTACATTGGCAATTGGTATTGCAACTTCGATGTTTACTTCGGTTACAGTTACCAGAATTATAATTCAAACTTGGCTACAGAAATATAAGCCAACAAAATTACCTATTTAATTTTTTGAAAAGGATTAAAAATATGAAAATGTTTAAATGGGTTACAAAAGACACCAATATTGATTTCTTAAAATATAGAAAGTTGGCTTATGCTTTTTCTATCATTATGTGCATTGTTTCGGTTTGGAGCATTGTTTTCAACAGTTTTAACTATGGTATTGATTTTTCCGGCGGTATTTTGATTGAGGTTAAAAATACCGACAAAATCAATGTTGAAAAAGTTAGAAAAGAGTTGTCAGCGGTGGCCTTAGACGACCTCAATTTGCAATCTATCGGAGAAGATGGCGATGAGATGATGATTAGAGCACAGGCTAAAGGCATGGATGAAAGAGCACAAATGGCAGCCGTAAATCAAATTAAAGAAGCTCTCGGCGCTGGATATGAATATCGCAAAGTCGAGTTGGTTGGGCCACAAGTCGGTGATGAGTTGAAAAAGGCCGGAATTATTGCTTCGCTGTTAGCAATTTTAGCTATCAGCTTATATATTTGGTTCAGATTTGAGTGGCAGTTTGCATTAGGCGCAATGATTGGTTTGTCTCATGACGTTTTGATTACGGTTGGAATGTTGTCTTTGTTCAGATTTGACATCAGTTTGACAACTATTGCGGCGATTTTGACCTTGGCCGGATATTCGGTTAATGATACGGTGGTAAACTATGACCGCGTGCGCGAAAACTTGCGCAAGTTTAAGAAAATGCCGCAATATGACTTGTTAAACAAAAGTATTAACGATATTTTCTCACGCACGATTTTGACCGGTATTACAACACTGTTGGCCGGTGTTGCCTTGCTGATATTCGGCGGTGATGTTTTACGCAGTTTCTCGTTTGTTATTGTTTTTGGGGTTTTGATAGGAACATTTTCTTCAATTTATGTTTCTACAACAATAATGAATTTGTTTGATCTGCGAGCTGCACAGAACTCGGAGAAAAACATTAACCCGTTTGGAAATGTTGATTGATATTTAACTAATCTTAAAAAAAGCTCCGAGAAATCGGGGCTTTTTTATGATGAATGCCATTTGTAAAAAAATGATCTTGTGCTGGTGTTGTATTAGAATTTAAAAACTATTGCAATTTTGCAAATATTTTGCTATAGGTATTGTTAGATTGTAACTTTGGATAAAAAGAGATGATTATCGATAGTAACAACCCTAAACAAAAGAGTATTTTGACTAATAAATACTTTTATCAGACCACGGCGCAGATTATGCGTGATTTTGAAATGAAAGGTTATGCCAATTCGGCAGATGAGACTTTGAAAGTTATTTCTGCCTATCATGATCTGGTCAATAAAAAAGCCAAGAATAAATTCAACGAGGATTATAATGCGGCCTTTGCCAAAATTGATAGTGCTATCAAAATGCTGGCGAATAAAGTTTTTTATAACTATGATAAAAAAGGTGTTGATGAGGCCTATCGCTCTTTTGCTCAATTTGATTATGTGAATGCTATTTTGGATCGTCAGAGAATTAAAAAATCTTTATAATCATTGTTTTTAATTTTGCTTATGTTGTTGCATAAGCATTTTTTTTGCGCTATTCCTTAATATATATTGTTGATTTTAAGGAGAGCTAAGATGAAGGATATTTCTGTTATCGGTTGTGGACGTTGGGGAACTTTTTTGGCTTGGTATGCCGCCAATCGCTGCCCGCAAACAATTAAAAATGTTTTGATGTATGATCTCAAAAACTCACCCAATTTTATTGAACTTTGCGAAACAAGAAAAAATTCTTATCTTTCGCTCTCGGATAATATGTTTTTGTTTGATGATTTAGCAAAAATTTTAGTGAATGATACGGTTATCATCTCTATCGGTTGTCAGCACTTGCGCTCGCTCGCAAAACAACTTAACGGCTATGATTTGAACGGCAAAACGTTTTTGCTCGCGATGAAAGGCTTGGAAGAATCGAGTGCAAAAATTATGCACGACGTTATGAAAGAAGAAATTAAGCAAAATATTCACGTTGCAACTTTGTCGGGGCCGGGTCATGTTCAGGACTATATGAAAAATGTTCCTTCTGCCGCTGTTATTGACAGTTTGGAGCCGGAAACTCAAGATTATTTAATCAAGTTATTGCAAAGCGATTTGATACGCTTTTATTACGGTAATGATTTGATTGGCGACCAAATTGGCGCGGCATTGAAAAATGTTATAGGTTTGGCTGCTGGTATGCTCGACGGTCTTGGATGGTATGGCCTGAAAGGTGCGTTAATGGCAAGAGCTCCGATTGAAGTTGGCAGATTTATTAAATATTTCGGCGGAAATCCGATGTCTGCTTATGGTTTGGCTCATCTCGGCGACTATGAGGCAACGTTGTTCTCCAAGCATAGCCACAATCGTATGTTCGGTGAAGATTTTGCACAAGGCAAAACTTTTGAAAAGCTGGCAGAAGGTGTGCCGACACTTAAGGCTGTTAAAAATATTGCTGATGAAAAGGGAATTGATATGCCGATTTGTCAAGCCTTGTATAAAGTTGTTTATGAAAAGGCTGATATTCCTTCGACAATAAGACAATTGTTTGAGCGCAATCTGAAAAAAGAATTTGCTTAGTAATTCATATTTTTCTTGACAAAAGCATTTTTGTATCTAGGGTATGGGTGATAGAACTTTATTATTTACCTTATATATTATGGATATGGAAAATTTTGTAAAATCCGGCGATAAGTCTGAGGAAATAGTTTCTTCATCCGGAGCCGTAGAGGTGGATGACTTTATCAAATTATTCAAAACTGATGCTAATAATAAGCTTAGTTATCACGAAAAACAAACGGCAAAAATAATAGCAAAAGAGCTACGCCGGTTAGGGATGCTTACGGACGGAAAAAAGGGCTTTAATCAAGAGGCTTATGACACCGTCATAAAAAAATTAAAAGCAATGTAATTTCTAGCGTGAAAGTATAAAAAACTTTCACGCTTTTTTTTATAGGGAAAGGAATTTAAAAAAGAAAAGAGATGTTTAGAAGATCTGGCTACGACCTACTCTCCCGTGTCTTAAGACAAAGTACCATTGGCGCTAAAGGGTTTAACAGTCGAGTTCGGA
>JAGCXO010000050.1 GCA_017961285.1 Alphaproteobacteria bacterium
AAGAATATGAAAATTTTATGTCTGAATCTAAAACAATATATGACACACTGGTCAGATAAGGCACAAATATCAATAAGGAGCTAAACCAATGTTCAAATTCAAAAATGAAAAGCTGCCAGAGGCCAAAGAAGAAAGAGCCAAAAAAACACTCGCACGTTTGGAAAAAATAAATGCGAAATTAGAAAATTTTAGTAAACGCACAGACATTGTTGAACTTTTTGGCAATGTTGCAATTGATGTAGCATCACCTGTAAAAACATCGCTTATGTCAAGAGGACACATACTTGACGCAGGCCCGGTATCAGGAGTGGTCGGAGGTGCTTGTGCAATCTTGGCGGTTCCAGTGGCCACAGCTCTTGTAGCTGTTCCCACAGTTGTAAAAGATTTAATAAACATAAGAATAAAAGCTCTGCAGAGAAGGCTGTCTATTGCCAAAAATATGCGTTCTTTTGAAGAAATAACAAAGAACCAGGAAAAACAAGTAGAATACGCAACAAAAGAATATGAACATCAAAAAAAACTTGGAGTAAAAAGTGCAATTAAGGATGCACAAAAAGATATGGAAAAAGAAAAACATATCCAAGAAGTTTTTCAAAAAGCAACAGCATTTGCCAAAGAAGATAATAAAGAAGAAACCATTAAAAGATTGATGAATATAGCAACCAGCCATGAGAGTAAAACTGGTAAATATGCTATATATACAGGCATTCAAGCAGTGAGCGGTCTTGCAATGAAATTTGTTGCAGATTATATCGCCATTACTCCAAAAGCAACACCTTATCTTAAAGCTGCGGCGGGAGTATGCTTTGCCGCCGCCGCATATGAATCCATAAAAATGGCCGGCTCCATCGCTCCAGCAATAAAAGAAAGAATTGATGCCAGAAATGCATTTAGAAGGCTTGAGGAATACGTAAAAGAGAGATAATTTCTCATATTTTGCCAAGCTATAGGTTGTATCTGTGGCACTTTTTTATTGGAATATATTTATATTGATAAAAAATTAACCATAATCTGCTAGCATCACAACATAAATGTAAAAATCGATAGGAGAAATGACATGAAATTAGAAGAAAAAAATGCAATTTTTACAAAAGATAACGAAGGTGTAATGATTTTGACAGATATTACCGATATGCCGGCAATTGTCAGCGGAGAAGCCGTTTATGACGGAAAAAATGCAATAGTCTTAAACCGTAACAATCAGCACTATTTTGTCTTAAAAAACATTCCTCCATACATCAGAGAAGCTCTTAACAAATCCGAAGATGTAACTATAATCGAAAAAAGGCAAAAAGAAGACATATATTCTTATTCGGTAAAAATTCGCAAGGTTGATGACATGGAAATTCCCGATGAATGGAGGAGATATTCCGAACAAATTATGAAAAACTTAAAAGAAAATCTTACAGCTCAAGAATATGAAAATTTTCTATCTGAAGCCAAAACAATATATGATACAATGGCCAAATAGTCATAAAAAACAACGGAGTTATAAATATGTTCAAGTTTTTTAATAAACAACCGCCGAAGGCACAAGAAAAAGATCCCCAAAAAGTAATTGAACGTTTAAAAAAATTAAAAGAAAAATTGAAAAAAGTCCAAAAATATGCCGCTTGGGGAGCTATAGGTCTGGCAGCCACAGGTGGTGTCGTAGTGGCAGGAGCAATAGGGGGGATGTCTGTTGCAATGCTCGTTGGTGCCTGTGCTGCCGTTGCCGCTGCCCCGATAGCTACAGCTGGAGCAGCAATCCCGACTGTCGTAAAAGATGTAATAGATTTAAAAATTAAATCTTTGCGAAAGAAAATGTCTCTTTCTCAAAAAATGGCCTCCAAAGGAATGAAAACAACTGAGGCGATACTGATAGAGCAACTTAACGAAGTAGAAAAAGCTACCGATAAATACGATCTTTATACTAGAGAAGGGTATAGTGGAGTTAAAGATGTAAAAAAAGACATGGATAATGCAATCCGCAAAAAGAATGTTTATTCCAAAGCAGCAAAACGCGCAAATGAAGAGGGGAAAGAAAAAACTGTTCAAAGGTTGATGAATATATCACTTCAGCATGATGTAGATGTAAAGACACCTGCTTGGTTTGCAGTCGGTCAAGCTGCGACAACAGCCATCTTTCGTGGACAATATAAAGCAATGACCAGCGACCCTTGGGTATACTGGACAGAAACTCCCTATGTCAAAGCTGCTTTAATCGTTAGTGCTTTAGCAACCGGGTACGAATGCGTAAAGACTGCTGTCCATACTATTGAAGCCATAAAAGAGAAAAAAGCTGCCAAAAAGGCCTTTAAGATACTTGAAAATTACGGAAACGGCAGATAATGTAGCTTTTCTAAAGCAATTATCTCACATTTTAAATACGTTAACAAATATATGTATTGACATATCGCAATTTGTGATATATAACCCAATTCGTTAAGTCTCGGCAAATGGGCTAAAAGGCATGCCTGTTGTCGAATAAAAGCATCCAAATTTATTTTGAAAGGGAAGCAAAATGCCAAAAATGAAAACAAAAAGTTCGGTCAAAAAACGCTTTAGCGTTACCGGAACCGGCAAATTAAAAAGAAATTTTGCCAAAAAGAGACACTGTCTCTTCTGCAAAACCCAAAAAATGAAAAGACAAGCTCGCGGCACCACAATGGTTGACGCCAGTGATGTTCAGATTGTTAAACAATTTTTGCCATATTTGTAGGAGGATAATTAGATGTCTCGTGTTAAAAGAGGTGTAACGGCGCGTGCTCGCCACAAAAAAATTTTTGAAATGGCAAAAGGCTATCGCGGTCGTTCCAAAAACGTTTTTAGAGTAGCAATCGAAAAAGTTGAAAAAGGTTTGCAATATGCTTATCGCGATAGACGCGTTAAGAAGAGAAACTTCCGTATGCTTTGGATTCAGCGCATTGGAGCTGCAACCAGACTTAACGGTATGACATACTCCCGATTTATGAACGGGCTCAATAAAGCAGGTATTGAGCTTGATCGTAAAGTATTGGCCGATATCGCATTTAAAGAGCCCGAGGCGTTTGCCAAGTTAGTTGCGCAAGCTAAGGACGCTTTGAAATAAGCAATTTGTAACAATGCAATAAAAAGAGTCTGCTTGAGCAATCAAGACAGACTTTTTTTATTATACAAGCGGGGAAAATTATGGAAAATTTACAACAATTAGAAAACGATTTATTACAACAAATACAAACGGCTGCAGACATAAAATCACTTGAAGAAGCCAGAGTTTCTGCGTTGGGTAAAAAAGGTATCATTACCGAAAAAATGAAAAATTTGGGCTCTCTTTCGTTAGAAGAAAAAATTGCTGCCGGAAAAATGCTTAATGTTTTGAAAACAACAATCGAAAAGGCCATCGATAATAAAAAGGCAGAACTTGAGACATTAGAACTCAATCGCAAGCTTTCAACCGAGAGAATAGATGTTACCTTGCCGATTCGTCCCGAAAATCAGGGCCGCATCCACCCAGTTTCCAAAATTTACGAAGAAGTTGCCGCCATTTTTGGTCAAATGGGTTTTGATGTCGCGGAAGGACCGGATATTGAAGACCAGTTTCATAACTTTAATGCTTTGAATATGCCTGCAAATCACCCTGCGCGTCAAATGCAGGATACATTTTATATTGCCAATCCTGACAGTACCGATTTTGATGACAGTTTTGTTGTTCGCACTCACACTTCGGGCATTCAAATTCGCACCATGGAAGTTAAAAAGCCTCCCATCCGCATAATTGCCCCCGGACGCACTTACCGTAGTGATTTTGATGCTACCCATACCCCGATGTTCCATCAGGTTGAAGGTTTGGTAGTTGATAAAACTACTAATATGGCGCACTTAAAAGGCTGTTTATACGACTTTGTAAAAGCATTTTTTGAAGTAGATGATATCAAAGTTCGTTATCGTCCGTCATATTTCCCGTTCACCGAGCCCAGTGCCGAAATGGATATCGGTTGCCGCAAAGGAAAAGGAGAATTGAAAATAGGTGAGGGTGATGATTGGCTCGAGATTTTGGGTTGCGGTATGGTTCATCCCAAAGTTTTGCAAGCCGGCGGCATAGACCCTGATGAATATCAAGGCTTCGCTTTTGGCATGGGTATTGACCGTTTGGCAATGCTCAAATACGGCATACCTGATTTGCGCACATTTTTTGAGTCTGATTTGCGTTGGTTAAAACATTACGGATTTGTTCCTTTGGATACATCTTCAATGACCGGAGGCTTAAGCAATAATGGAGGATTAGCACGATGAAATTCACACTATCTTGGTTAAAAGAACATCTTGATACAACGGCAAGTGTTGATGAGATTGCCGAACGTTTAACTTCTATTGGTTTGGAAGTAGAAGAAGTTATCAATCCCGCCGCCGCTCTAAAAGGTTTTGTTACCGCAAAGGTTGAAAAATGTGAAATGCACCCCGATTCCGATCACTTACACTTGTTGTCCGTAAATAACGGTTCTGAGACTTTGCAAGTTGTTTGCGGCGCCCCGAATGTCAAACTCGGGACAATCGGAATTTTTGCTCCTGTCGGTGTAGTTATTCCTTCTTATAATGAAAAACTTACCGTCGGCAAAATCCGCGGGGTAGAAAGTTTTGGTATGCTTTGCTCCGAAAAAGAACTTTGCATCGGCAACGACCACAGCGGCATTATCGAATTGCCTGCAGATACCAAAATCGGTGTTCCTGCGGCTGAAGTTTTAGCTATTGATCCGGTAATAGAAATTTCCATTACCCCAAACCGCGCAGAGTGCTTGGGAGTCAGAGGTGTTGCGCGCGATTTGGCCGCATCAGGTTTAGGCAGCTTAAAACCGCTCGAAATCAAAAAAACACCGGCAAAGTTTGCTTGTCCTATTAACATAAGGGTAGAAGATTATGATGCATGCCCGGTTTATACCGGTCGTTATATCAAAGGTGTTAATAATCATGCCGAAACCCCGAAATGGATGAAGGACAGACTCTCTGCAATCGGTTTGCACTCAATTTCGCCGTTGGTAGATGTTACTAATTACCTCAATTATGATTTGGCACGTCCTTTGCACGTTTTTGATGCCGACAAGCTGAAAGGAGATTTGGTTATCCGTATGGCAAAACCTGATGAATCTTTCATCTCATTAGAAGAAAAAGAATATAAACTGGATGATAAAAGTCTTGGTATTTGCGATGATGAAGGTGTTCAATGTCTTGGCGGTATTATGGGCGGAGTTGCCAAAGGTTGCTCCGAAGACACAACAAATGTATTGCTTGAAAGTGCAACTTTCAAACCTGTATGCATTGCCAGAACCGGACGTCACTTCCAAATTGAATCCGATTCCCGCTATCGTTATGAGCGCTGGGTAGATCCAAATTCCAATGTTATGGGTTCGGATTATGCCACCTCATTGATTTTAGATATTTGCGGTGGTGAGGCTTCGGAGATTGTCATCTGCGGCGAAGAAAACTATTGCGCAAAACCCGTAACTTTGCGTTATGAACGCATAAAAACCCTTGCCGGTATAGATGTCAGCAAAGATGAGATTATTCGCATATTAACCGCGCTCGGATTCAAATTGACGGATAAAGGCGACAGGGTAGAGGCTATCTCTCCGACTTGGCGCGGCGATATTGAGTTTGAGGCCGATTTGGTTGAAGAAGTTGTCCGCATGACAGGGCTTGATAACATTCCGGCCACATCATTGACAAGCGACGAGTTCCCAAAACAAACATTCACCCCAAAACAGCAACGCATGGTGGTTGTAAAACACGAACTCGCTTCACGCGGCATGTATGAAACCGTAACTTGGAGCTTTACGGATTCCAAACTTTGCAAAACTTTCCGCAAAGGAAAAGAACCAGTATTGTTGATGAATCCGATTGCTTCCGAGCTTGATGAAATGCGTCCGTCCGTCTTGCCCAATCTTTTGTTGGCGGCACACAATAATATTGCTCGCGGTGATAATGATATAAGTTTGTTTGAAGTCGGACCGGAGTTTTACGGTTGCCGCCCGCAAGAAGAAGGAATGGTTGCCGCCGGAATTCGTTGCGGTATGACCTCAAAAAAACATTGGCTCAAAGATGAACGTGCCTATGATGTTTTTGATGCCAAAGCCGATGCTTTGGCCGCTATTGCCGCAGCCAACGGCCCGTGGGACAGTGCGCAAATAACTACCGATGCACCGGAATATTATCACCCCGGACGCAGTGGTGCCTTACGTCTTGGCAAAAATGTAATTGCATATTTTGGCGAGATTAACCCGACTGTGCTCAAAACTTATGACATCAAAGGTCGTGTAGTGGCATTTGAGGTATTTCTTGACAACATTCCTTTGCCGCGCGCAAGCAACGGCAAAAGCAAAAAGAAACTCGAACTTTATAATCTGCAATCGGTAGATAAAGATTTGGCTTTTGTTGTCGATAAAGATGTTGCCGCAAGCAATATTGTCGCCGCCGCCCAAAACGCCGATCGTGAATATATTTCTGACGTTCGAGTATTTGATTTGTTCGAAGGCGGAAACTTGCCCGAGAATAAAAAATCAATAGCTTTGAGTATAACTTTTCAACCGAAAGATAAAAGTTTTACCGACCAAGAGTTGGAAGGCTTGATGAAAAAAGTTATATTGGAAGTCGGGCAAAAAACCGGCGCAACTTTGCGTCAATAAGGCAAATATAAGGGCTCCTCATCATGGGGAGCTCTTGTTTTTTTTATGAGGATAAAATGTCATATTGCAACTGGGGCGACACTTCGGCCGCAAACATAAAATATCATGATGAAGAATGGGGAATTCCCCTCCATGACGACTGCAAGCAGTTCGAATTTTTGATGATGGAGGTTATGCAGTGCGGCCTAAATTGGAATATGATGATAAACAAACGTGAAATTTTCCGCCGATGCTTTGAGGATTTTGACTATGATAAGGTTGCAAATTATAACGAAAAAGATATTGCAAAAATTATGCAAACCGAAGGAATGATAAAAAGTCCGCGCAAAATTGCCGCCATAATTCACAATGCGCAATGTTTTCAAAAAATAAGGCAAGAATTCGGCAGTTTTTGCAACTATCTTTGGCAATATTCAAAAGGCAAAACCATTCTTTATGAATGCCACGAAAAAGGTTATATACCTGTTAGCAACGGCCTGTCCGACAAAATCAGCAAAGACTTGAAAAAACGCGGTTTTAAATTTCTCGGCACCATCACGGTTTATTCGCACCTACAGGCCTGCGGCATAATCAACGACCATGATCAAAATTGCCCGCGCTATAAATACATCGTATCAAATTTTCCCTGCATAAAAAAGAAAAGATATCTGGAAAAACAAGTGCAATTCTTCGGCGAATAATTTTTAACGGCTTAACCGGTCATCATTCTCTATTTTTGCGACATAGCACAATCTTCGTGCAGTTGTTTTATTGTTTTATAAACATTTTCAGGATTTTCAATGTCTTGAAATTTTATTTCGGTACGTGCCCGCTGATAATCCAAATTGTTAGTTATTGTCACAAAATGAATAGTCCCAAGTTTCACTTGTCTTTGCAGAAAGTTTTGAGTTAAATAAATTTTTTTTATATCAGCCATTTTAATCACAGTATATTGATGATTGATAAAATCTTCCTCAAATTCTATTCTGTCACGATAGGCTTTGTACGTTATAGCTTCATAGTTTTTCCTTATTAAAAAGGCTATCAACTTGGCCCAAATTAGTCCGAACACAACTAAAGTAAAAAAATATCCGCTCAAACCCATAGCCCGAATAGGATATAGTATCTCTCGCATAGGATATATCGGAGCATAAATAATAAATGTTACAAATAACAATGCAGAGAACCACGCAAGTGTTTCTATCTCCCAGCGATTAAACTTTGGCTTTAATTCCAACAAAACTTCATCATTCATCCCAAACTTCCACCTTTACATTATTATATATTTTCTTGATTATTTCATAAACATTTTTATAATTTTCAATATCTTGAAATTTTCTGGTGCGCACTCGTCCATAACCGTAATAATTAGCCGGTTTAACAAATCTGATGGTGCCGATATCATACTTCTTTTGAAAAAAGTTTTGCCCAAAATTTATCTCTTTTATGTCTTTGAACAATACAGAAGTGTGCTTATGTTTGAAAAATCCTTCATCAAATTCAATTCTATCATCATAAACTTTATAACTTGTAACTGCAAAATTCTTTTTATCCCACAAAACACAAATCCAATCTAAAAGCAGAAAAAAAAGAAAAGGAAAAGCGAAGAAAGTAATAATAATTATCGATATATGCACAGCTTCTTTATCTGGATTATTCTCATAAAAATCCATAATTTGAGAACCAAAAAACATTACGAACAATAGTTCTAAATGATAAGCTAAAACCAAAGAAATTGCCCATTTAATTCTAAAATTCGCAAAAAACCTCGGCACAAAACAAAACTTTGGGCTCAATTCAATTCTCATTTCACTCATAAACATCCCCGCATAGTTGAATTACGATAACAAGATATATTAAAGCTATTAATTTCGAGTAAAGAAAAGTGTTGAAAATGTCTTTAGATAAAAAGACTTTATCACCCATTTCTAACAAAAAAAAGAATAAATGTCATGCCTCCGAGGACAAAAGTCCGAGGTCAAGGCATCTTCCGCTTTTGCTTGAAAAGTCGTAGATCCCTTGAATTTTTCGACTTGTCGAAAAATAGGGATGACCGGTATATTAAAATAAACGTCATTGCGAGCGAAGCGTGGCAATCTATAGTGGATCAGTAAAATGGACTAAAGTCATTATCGCGGCTCTCCTTTTTTGAAGATTTTTTGGATATGCATAAAAATTTATAAAAAACTTGATTTACTGATAAAAAGTGATAACCTTTCAAACAGACATTATGTTTTATCCATAATGTTTAGGGCCTAGAAAACCCTTTATCAAAACAGTCGTTGCATAAACGACTTTAATCAAATTATGCCGATTTCTATCCTTAATGGACGGATGTCGGCGAATAAGGTTTCGTCCAAATAAGTCGAGCCGTTTGTTTTGATACGGTTTTCTAGCATCCGCCCGCCTCATAAGGTGGGTTTTTCTTTAACTATAAAAAAAGGATGTAATCGTATGAAAAAATATATTGTATTTGCTTTTATCGGTGTTCTTACATCGTTAATTTGTTCCTGTGCAACTATTATGAGAGACAATTCTCAACCAATTCCGTTTGATGCTAGCACGGATAAAGTCAATATCAAAATTTTAAATAAAGCAGGAGTTACCGTATTTGAGGGACAAACTCCAACGACAATAAACTTAAAAACTTCAGCAAGTGGATACTTTAACCCTGAAAAATATACAGTAATTGCCTCAAAAGATGGCTATAAGACTACTACAACAGTTGTAGACTGGCATATCAGTGGATGGTATTACGCAGGAAATTTAGTTTTTGGAGGACTAATAGGATATTTGATTGTAGATCCTATATCCGGTGATATGTATTATATGGATGAAAATGTTCATATAAATATGGAAAAAGAAAGAAAATAACAGAGATAAAACAACAAAAAACCTCCCTTTCTGGGAGGTTTTTTTGAAATGGTGCCGACAGAGAGACTTGAACTCCCGACCCGCTGATTACAAATCAGCTGCTCTACCAACTGAGCTATGTCGGCATCCACGAGAGAGTTTTATATATGAGCTCCCATTTCTTGTCAAGAAAAAATATTATATTCAATCCACAAATATTTTATTATCGACTTGCAAAATTTGTTTGTTGTTATAATAATATGGGATATATCCGAAAAAACATATATGTTAAAAAATCTTTGGAAAAGCAAATGCCAAAAACAATCAAAAAATTGTTAAAACAGTTTTTAAAGTCATCATTTTTCACCACACTTTTGGGAAAATTGATGTATTATTATGGTCTTTTGGTGTGGAAAACCACTCGTTGGGAAATGATTGGTGTCAACCGTTTTTATCCCACATGGGACAAAGATAAATCTCTCATTTTCACCATTTGGCACGGCCGCATATGGATGATCCCCTATTTTTGGAACCAAAAACATCCGCTTAACGCCTTGGTTTCTCCGCATAATGACGGAAGAATTGCCGCATCATTTTTGAAAAAAGTAGGCTTTGGCATAATTGACGGCTCCAGCAACGACGGCGCCAATGTTGCCGCCATCAACCTTTTGCGTTCCATTGAAAAAAATGAATCTATCGCCATAATTCCCGACGGTCCGCGCGGCCCAAGGATGAAAATGAATATCAGCCCCCTTTATTTTGCTAAAAAATCCGGCAAAGCCCTTTTTGGTGCCTCATATTCCATAAAACATTGCATTATCTTGAAGACTTGGGATGCCATGCTCTTGCCGTTGCCTTTTTCTCGCGGGATAATCAACATTACGGAACCATATTATATTCCGGCAGATGCCAGCGACGAAGACATTGAGAAATATCGCCAAGCCATAGAAGATGAACTCAACAAAATGACGCACCGCTCCGACAAAGTTTTGGGCTTGCCGTATATTGAGCCCGGAGTATCCGCCAAAAAGAAACGCCACACTGAGGAAAACTGAATATGTTTATAAAAATGTATAATATGCTCATTGCCACGCTTTATCCAATGGTGATCAGCCGCTATATCAAACGCCGCAAAGAAAAAGGCAAAGAAGACATAAAACGCTTCAACGAACGTGTTGGCAGACCTTCTATGGAGCGACCGGAGGGAAAACTTTTTTGGTTTCACGGAGCATCTGTCGGCGAGTCTTTGTCAATGTTGCCTCTGATTAACAAACTTTTAGAAACATATCCGACAGCGCACGTAATGGTTACAACCGGCACTTTGACTTCTGCCGAGTTGATGGGAAAACGCTTGCCTGAAAGAGCTTTCCACCAATATATTCCGATTGACAATCCGTTTTTTACCACCAGATTTGTAAAACATTGGCAGCCCGATGCAGTGCTTTGGTTCGAGTCCGATTTTTGGCCGGCAATGCTAAACTCTATCAAGCGCAAAAACATCCCTCTCATATTGGTAAACGGGCGCATTTCCAACAAATCTTTCAAACGTTGGCAACAATTTGACTTCATCTGCAAAGAACTGCTGTCATGTTTTTCTTTCTGTCTCGGACAATCTGATGAAGACGCTTATCGTCTGCGTGTGTTGGGCGCGAAAGAAGCCATTTGTCTCGGCAATATAAAATATGCAGGTTTACCTCTTCCGGTTGATGAGGAGAAAAAAGTAGAGCTTGAAAAACAAATAAACGGTCGCACTGTTTGGCTGGCTTGTTCAACTCATGATGATGAAGAATTTAAGATTGCCCGTTTCCATAATGAGCTAAAAAAAGATTTTCCAGATTTGTTGTTGATTATTGTTCCTCGCCACCCGCACAGAGGTATAGAAATAAGGAACCGCTTGCGTGACGAGCTGAAATTAAACGTTTCACTGCGCTCCAAAGATGAGATTATTACCCCTAAAACCGATATTTATGTTGCCGATACCATTGGTGAACTCGGTATTTGGTATAATCTCTGTCCGTTGTTATTTGTCGGCGGTTCGCTCATTCCGCACGGCGGACAAAACTTTATGGAGCCTTCGCGTTATCGTTGCGCAGTCATTGTCGGCCCCCATATGCATAATTTTACCGATGCTATGAACCGCGCCAAAAAAGCCGATGCTGTTATTCAAGTTAATGATGTTTTGGATTTGATTGATAATGTTCGTCAGCTTTTGAGTAATAAAGAACTTTTAGAAGCCAAAAGAAGCCTTGCTTACAACTGGGCAACTTCTGAGGCAAAAGTTTTGGACGGCATCATGGATAAAGTCAGGAGCTATATTCCGGAATGAAAACTCCCACACATTGGCAAAATAAAAATCTGTTGTCCTATGCGCTTTTGCCGTTAGGTTTTATATATTCTCAAGCCACCGCGTTACGTTTGAAAATAAAAAAATCTAAATCTGTCAATATTCCGGTTATTTGTGTCGGCAATCTAACCGCCGGCGGAACCGGAAAAACTCCGACTGCAATCGCCATTGCCGACATAATTCAAAAGCTGGGCCAAAAGCCGTTTTTTGTTTCTCGCGGCTATGGTGGAAGCTTATCCGGAGTGATTGTTGATAATCAAAAACATACACCAAAACAAGTCGGAGATGAGCCTTTGCTCCTGTCGCAAAAAGCCGGAGTTTCTGTTAATGCCGACAGATATGCTGCCGCACAAAAAGCTATTGCCAACGGCGGCGAAGTCATAATTATGGATGACGGATTTCAAAATCCGAGTTTGAAAAAAGACTTATCATTTTTGGTTTTTGACGGCGGCAGCGGAATTGGCAACGCTTTTCCTTTGCCGGCAGGTCCTCTGCGTGAAAATTTTGCCGAAGGCATAAAACGTGCAGATGCCGCCATAATTATTGGCGAAGACAAAACAAACTTGCGCAATAAATTAAAAAATTTGCCGGTTTTCAACGCTAAAATATGCAGCCAATCTCCGCAACTTAAAAACAAATCTGTGATAGCCTTTGCCGGTATTGGTCGCCCGCAAAAGTTTTACGATTCTCTGCGCCAAGAAAAGGTCAAAATTTTGCAAACCATAGATTTTCCTGATCACCATTTTTATAGCGAAGATGAATTGCAAAATCTTCTTAAGATAGCAAAAGAAAAAGATGCCGAATTAATTACCACCTCAAAAGATTGGGTAAAAATTCCGCCTCGTTTGCAGCCTCATTTTAAGGTGCTGGAAATTTATATAGAATGGGAAAATTCTCAAGCCCTTACTGATTTTATTCAAAAGAAACTGAAAATTTAAAATAAGGCGCTTTTTTTACGTTTTCAGTCAAAATTATATTAACTTTTTCTTTTACAATTTTCTAATTTTCAAAATTAAGGCCCATTTTTTGCCCGTAGAGAGATTTTTGACATTTTAAATGGGTATAAGTTTCATAAAAAAGTGGTTATTTCTACCGATTCTGCTATCCTTTCGGCAAATCAAATGAAAGGAAATCAAATGAAAAAAATTTTACTAAGTCTATGTCTGTTTTTGGCACTCACTGCCTGCAAAGATGAGCAAAAGGATGCTTCTCAAGCAGACAATAGACCAGTAGTAAAGATTGGTGTAATGTTGCCCCTTAGCGGAGAAATGGCCGAGTTTGGCGAAAACAGTCGCTATGCGGTTGAGTTTGCTGCAGAAGACCACAAAGATTCTCCTATAAAATTTGATATTATTTTTGAGGATGATACATTTACATCATCTCGTGGCGCTGTAATTGCCAACAAATTTATCAGCGTAGATAAGGTTGATGCGATAGTCACTTCTTTTTCACCGGTAGGTTCGGTTGTATCACCAATAGCAGATAAAGCCAAAGTTCTTCATATAGGCTTGGCTAATGCGGCCAATATTGCCGAAGGCGAGTTAAATTTTACTGATTGGCAACAAGTAGATATTGCCGCCAAAAAATTGGTAGATTATCTGGCATCACAAAATTGCAAAAAAGTAGTTTCCTTCAATCTGGAAACAGTAGGCAACGAAGAAATGCGCATAGAAACCAATCGCTTTTTGGATGAACGCGGCATAGAGTATAAAGAATTCAATTTCAATCCTGATAATCGGGACTTTGCTGTTATGCTTCAAAAAGCTCTTGCCTTTGAAGCTGATTATTGGATTTTGAACAGCTTTTCTCCGGGACAGGATATTATACGCAAAAAAATGCTTGAACACAAAATTGATATTCCTGTTGTGAATATCCAATGCATGAAATTGACCAAAGATATACAGTTGTTTGAAAATCAGGCATTTGTTGATGCCCCTGACGGAAGCAAAGAGTTTAAGGAGCGCATGGCAGAAAAGACCTCTTCAAAGGTATTAAATATCGCGGCATATGCTTATGACATAGTAAACATTATCATGAAAGCCAATGAAGATTTCTATGCGAAAAACAGCAGAATTCCTAATGACTATGAGTTAGCAGATACTTTGAAAAAAACAAAGTTTTATCAAGGTGTCGTTGGAGAGTTGGAAGTTCAAGATAATGGTATAATAAAATCGCCGTCAGTTATGAAAAAGATTATTAACGGACAGCCAATTGAAATCGAGGAATAAAAAATGAAAAAACTTTTACTTAGTTTATGTATGGTCTTGGCGCTCACCGCCTGCAAAGATGAGAAAAATTCAGCACAAACAAACGAAAAGCCGATCATTAAAATTGGTGCCAGTCTGCCGCTGACCGGAAATTTGGCGCAAGTCGGTCAAGCTGGTGTAAACGCTATGGAAATGGCATTAGATAAGTGGAAAAAGCTTGATACCAAATACGATTACAAATTGGTAATTGAAAATGATATGATGAAACCTCAGCAAGCCAATCTAAATGTGCAAAAGCTTATCAATATCGATAAAGTAAGCGCAATTATGTCGCTTTTTGGTGTGGTTGACAGAGTTGTTGATGATGCTGCAAATAAACAAAAAGTTATTTCTATGTCCTGCTCATATGGAAAAAGCGATGTTCCTGAATATGCAATTAATACCGGTGCGCAAAATGAAGAAATTTACGATGTTGCATTAAAACAATTGCGTAAGGAAAATGTTAAAACAGTGAGCTTAATGGGAAGTAATGCAGCAGTAAGCAATGGCATTTTAGATTATTTTGTTAAGCATCTTGCACAAGATGGAATCAAAGTTTTAACAGATGAAAGATATGGACTGGAAGAACGTGACTATAGAATATCAATCCAAAAAAGCGAAGCTTTGAATCCTGATTATTATTTATTGATGGGAGTGGAGCCTGCCAACAGTATTTGGGTAAAACAATATACCGAATTGACGGGCAAGAAAAACTTTGGTTCTTTAGGAACATTTCCACAATTGCAACCAGGCTTTTGGGAATATATTGAAAATCGATGGACTGTTTATCTGAATGGAGGAACAGAGGAATTTGTGAAAGAATATAACAACAGATATAATGGTGCAACTTATGGGTGCACGGCAAATATGTACGATAATTTGGATATTTTGATAACGGCATTCGAAAATACTCCTCTTCATGCAGGTGCAAAAATACCGACAACAGGCGATGTTATCAATTATATTCATAATTTAAAAACATGGAACGGAATGTTTGGCGAATTTAAAATTGACCCAAGTGGTATTGCGCATCCAAAGATTGATGTACGCGTATACAGAGATGGAAAATTCATAAAAGTAGAGGAATAAAAAATGACAGAAGAAACTAACCAAGAAAATATTATTGACAATGTTGTCGACAAACCGGCACAAGATATAACCCCGGTAGACATTTCGGAAGAAATGCGCCGTTCATATCTTGACTACGCCATGAGTGTTATTGTCTCACGTGCGTTGCCGGATGTCCGCGATGGTTTGAAGCCTGTTCACCGTCGTATTATCTATTCGATGTATGAAAACGGCTATGACTACAACCGTCCGTTCCGCAAATCTGCCCGCATCGTCGGTGATGTTTTGGGTAAATATCACCCGCACGGCGACAGCTCGGTATATGATGCAATGGTTCGTATGGCACAGCCTTTTTCCATGCGTGTTCCGATGGTTGACGGACAAGGAAACTTTGGTTCCATGGACGGTGATGGTGCCGCCGCCATGCGTTATACCGAAGCACGTTTAGCCAAAGTTGCCCATGCTTTGATTGAGGATATAGACCAAGACACTGTCGATTTTATGCCTAACTATGATGAAAGTTTGCAAGAGCCGACAGTTTTGCCTGCGCGTTATCCGAACTTGCTGGTCAATGGCACCAACGGTATTGCCGTAGGTATGGCAACCAACATTCCTCCGCACAACCTGGGCGAGGTAATTTCTGCTTGTTGCGCCTATATTGACAATCCTGATATCACGATTGATGAGCTCATCCACTACATCCCCGGACCTGACTTTCCGACCGGCGGCTTAATTTTGGGGCAGAGCGGGGCAAAGTCGGCATATTATACCGGCAGAGGCTCTGTTTTAATGCGTGCAAAATGCACCATTGAAGAAATTCGCAAAGACCGTGAGGCAATTATCGTCCACGAAATTCCATATCAGGTTAACAAAGCCGCTATGGTTCAGCGTATTGCCGAGTTGGTAAAAGAAAAGAAAGTTGAAGGTATTTCCGATATCCGCGATGAATCCGACCGTCAAGGTGTTCGCGTTGTTATCGAGGTCAAAAAAGATGTTCAGGCCGATGTCATTTTGAACCAACTGTATAAACTGACACCTCTGCAGACCAGTTTTGGTATGAATATGCTTGCCATCAACGGCGGTCGCCCGATGATGCTGAACTTAAAAGACATTATTGCTGCATTTATAGAGTTCCGTGAAGAAGTCATTCGTCGCCGCACCATTTATGAGCTCAACAAAGCCCGCGATCGTGCGCATACTTTGGTTGGTTTGGCGATTGCGGTTGAAAATATCGACCCCGTAATCGAGCTTATCCGCACCGCTCCTTCTCCGCAAGAGGCAAAAGATGCCTTGCTTTCAAGAGCATGGCCGGCAGGAGATGTTGAGCCTTTGGTAATCTTGATTGACGAGCCGGACCGCAAAGTTGAAAACGGACACTACTATCTGTCCGAGGCGCAAGCCAAAGCCATTTTGGACTTAAGATTGCAACGTTTGACCGGTTTGGAGCGCGACAAAATCCACCAAGAATTATATAATTTGGGTGACGAAATCAAAGAATGTCTTTCCATTTTGGGCAGCCGCGAAAAACTCTATGGCATTATGCGCGAAGAGTTGGTTGCCATCAAAGAAGAATATGCAACTCCGCGCTTGACCAAAATTGAAGAGTTTGAGTTTGAGCAAGATGTTGAGTCTTTAATTCAGCGCGAAGATATGGTTGTAACCGTTACCGAGGCCGGCTATATCAAACGCGTTCCGCTCAATGCTTACAAAGCGCAAAAACGCGGTGGTAAAGGCAAGTCGGGTATGACCACAAAAGAAGAAGATTTTGTATCTCGCTTGTTTGTAACCTCTACCCACACGCCGGTTTTGTTCTTCTCGTCCAAAGGTTTGGTTTACAAGCTCAAAGTTTATAAACTGCCGTTAGGTTCTCCGACCTCAAAGGGCAAACCGTTTATAAATCTGTTGCCGCTTGACGAAGGTGAAAACATCACCACCATCATGCCGTTGCCGGAAAAAGAGGCAGATTGCAAAAACTTGTCGATTATGTTTGCAACCAAGAGCGGTATGGTTCGTCGCAACAGCCTTATGGACTTTGTAAACATTCAGTCCAACGGTAAAATTGCGATGAAGCTGGATGAAAACGATAAGCTGATTAACGTTCGTATCTGTACCGAAAAAGACGATGTAATGTTGGCTACCAAGAGTGGTAAATGCATTCGCTTCCCGGTAACCGAAGTTCGTGTATTTGTCGGACGTAATTCGGTCGGTGTTCGTGGTATCAAACTTGCCGACAAAGACGAAGTTATTTCCATGTCTGTTTTGAACCACAGTGATGCCACAGCAGAACAGCGTGATGAATATTCTAAGATTGTATCGGCAATCAAACACATGGAAGCCGAACACGGCGGCGAGGCCGGCATTAAGGCCGAAGATACCGGATTGCTCAACTTGTTGACCGCAGAACAATTTGCCGCAATGCAGGCCAACGAGCAGTTTATCTTGACAGTAACCTGCACCGGCTATGGCAAACGTTCATCTTCTTATGAATATCGTGTAACCGGTCGTGGCGGTTCGGGTATTGCCAACATGGAAATGTCGCCGCGTAATAAAGAGGTTGTAAGCTCATTCCCGATTGAGAACGACAACCAAATTATGATGGTAACCGACGGCGGCAAACTTATCCGCATGCCGGTAGAAGACATTCGTATCGCTGGACGCAAGACGCAAGGTGTAATCTTGTTCCGCACGGCAGAGAACGAAAAAGTTGTTTCCGTAACTTGGCTTGATGCCGATTCCGAAGACGAGGAGGAATTGGAAAACGAAACCGGTTCCGAAGTCTTGGGCGAGAGCGTTGCCGACGACAGCGACCTCAATATTGACGAGGTTAGCGAGCCGGAAACACAAGAACAAGAAGACTAGGTATAGCCTTAATCAACAAAAAACTCCGACTGCAAAGCCGGAGTTTTTTTTGTTCAATGTCATTCCTTGCTCGGCGCGAAAGCATCAGTTTTTATCCTCAACTCTTGCTCGGCGCATTGTCGTCAATATTAAGGTCACCCCTCGATTTTGCTTGCAAAATCGTCCAGGGGTCTACGAATTGGTAATAAAAAAATTCGAAGATGCCTTGAATTTTTCAGCAAGCTGAAAATTAGGCATGACATTAATATTTTAGTAAAATTCAATTTTTACTTTCTTATCAAAAAACTGGGCGAGTGCAAAAATTGCTCCGAAATTTTCGATTTTTCCAAGTTCCAATTCCCAAATATGCTTTTCAAAGATATTGGAGGCTTGAGCAAATTCTTTGACAGACAAGCCTTTTTCTTCACGCAAAAGCCGTAATTGCCGCGCAAAATTGTATCTGGTTTCTAATTGATTTTTCTTAAAAGTTTTTTTATCTTGCATTTTTTGTAACTCCTTGATTTTGTTAAAACAAAACCGCCTTTACAAAAAAGGCGGAGGAGTTAACAGACTGTCATAGAACAGCTACCGTTATTCAATATATTACCGGCACTCCTCCATTATATAGGAGGAAATTTTCTACGAAGATGCTGTTAACACCACAGCCGACCTCTCGGTTGCAGAAAAAGATTAGAATATTTCCGATAATTAAGCAAGAATAATTTATGTCTTAAATGCAAAAAAAAGCCCTCGAAAACGAGGGCTTAATTTCAACTACATCATTTGTGACACTTTTACAAGCACCTTATTTTGTTTTATATCAGATTGCTTAAATTTAACTTTTTCATCTCCGTTCGAAACAACCCCGTTTACACGCCTTATATTAGACTTGAGCTCATCAATCCTTTGTTGCTCTCCGGAAATTTGCTTTGTCTTGGATTTTTCTGTAATCAAATTTATTACTCTTTGATATGCATCTTTTGATTTACAAATTATATCAGGAGGAATACCTTTACCTTCTTCAACTTTTCTTCCATCCGGCATTGTCCTTTCTCTATAAGTATTTCCCATAAAAAGTGTTCCGCCTTCCATTTGATGTTCTTTCACATCACCTCCGGCAAATGCTCCATAGGTATTTTCTCCGACAGTTGTGCAATTATCCATCTGTCTCAACATCCAAATTGCTCCGTCAGCGGCCGAAGAATTACCTCCATCTTGCAAAACATAGATATTCCCCGAAAAAGTCTTATCATTGAGCTTTTGCTCATATCTCTCCGGGGCTCCGGTTTGTTCCATAAGCTTTGGATTAATAATTTCAATCTTATCGGCATATTCAAGTTTTTTGCCGGACAATCTTTCTCCAATTTGTTTAATAATTGAGGCATCACCGCCACCATTGCCACGAAAATCAAAAACAATATCATTCCAATGTGCTGAATTCTCCAAAACATAATCGGCAATTTTATCAACTTGTTCATAAACTTTTTCATTAGCATATTCAATTACAAAGCTATCAATAGCAACAATACCAACGGCATTATTACCTATTTGTTTTTCTGCAACCAAAATATTTGCAATCTGGTCAGGGGCAGATGGCGCTGTGAGTGTAAACAACTCCGATTTGTTAAACTGTTCATCTGAAACGATTAAATTATGTTTTTCATTTGGCGGAATTTTATACTTCAATTCGGGATAATTTGATAAGTCTGCAGCCCTTTTATCTTCTCCCGCAATACGGATTTGAATATGTTCATCAGGAACATGCTTTGCTATAACCAAGTCCATAGCTCGTAAAGCAATTTTTTCATCTTGAACACCATGCTTCTGCAACAAAGCCTTAAGTTCATTTACTTTAGCAACAAAAGTATCTTTTTGCCTTTGGACTTCGGTGTTTTTATCAGCGCCAGCATAGTTCCATTCCGGCAAACCGGAATAAATTTTTTGCGTATATAAATCAATCAGCTGATTAAGCACACTGTTATTATTTTTAGAATCCATAATTATCTCTCCATGCTTCGCCTAATGTAACATAATTTCTCTTTTGATTCAACACATAAATAACACAAAAAAAGCCCTCGAAAACGAGGGCTTAATTGCATCGACTCCAAATTCTTATTGAACAGGAACAATTACAACCGGAGCGTTTGGCTTTTGAGCAGCAGGAGCTGCAGGAGCCTGAACTTTGGCCGGAACGTAATAGTCTGGATCATAAGCTGGTTGTTGAACCATAGTTGGTTGCTGATAATATCCGCCGTTTACGGATTGTCTCTCATAAGCAACATTTTGGAAATGTCTTGGTTCATATACTGTTCCATAGGTTGTGCGTCTATAAACAACCTCAACAGGCTCGCGAACTGTTCTCATCTCACCACAGCAAGGCTCGGAAGGTTGAGTATAAACAACTTGCGGAGCCGGACGTGCACACTCTGTATAAACCGGTTGAACAACAGGAGCAGGCTGATAAACCGGAGCCGGTTGAACAACAGGAGCTGGAGCTGGAGCCGGAGCCGGAGCAGGCTGTGCAGCACGTGCTTGATTTTGATAAGGACAAGGCTCATCCATATAGCCTTCGTCGAGCTCATAGTCAGAAGCGCAAGCAACCAAAGAAAGCGAAGCGCCCAATAAAACAAACATTCTTTTCATTTTAATCCCCACTGGTTATAGTTAAAACTGATTACAATATACATATATTTTTCAAAAACTCAATAATATTCTTAACCTCTAGCAGTTTTTTATTAAAATAATATTAATATCCACAGCTGTTATCCCTTTTTTTCTTTATTTTTTTACTAATTTTTATGATTGTTCTGAAATATCCGACCGCAACCACCAAAGCGCCGCCAATCCAAGCCAACGGACTGGCAAAACAAAGACCGACGAATCCAAATATCTTGGTTAAATAAATGGCGGCAAAAGCCCTCATCAAAAGCTCTACAATGCTCGAAACCATCGGAGAAACAGAATTTCCCATGCCTTGACAAGAGTTTCTGAAAATGAATATCTGTCCCAAAAAGAAATAGAACACAACGCTGATTTTCAAATATGTTCTGGCCAAAGAGATAATTTCTCCGACCAATTCCGGTTGCTCTTTCGGAACAAAAACGTCCACAATCTCCCGCCCGAAAACAAAGACCAACATCGCCAAAAACAAGCTCGCCGCAAAAGATACAATCGAACATTGCAAAACTCCGCGCCGTAACCTTGCGATTTTTCCCGCTCCATAATTTTGTGCCACATAAGTTGACATAACAATACCGAGCGAAACCATTGGCTGTCCTGCAACTTGCTCGATTCGCATGGCGGCAGTCATCGCCGCAATCGTAACAAACCCGAATTTATTGCAGATTGTCTGAGTTATGGCCGATCCCAAAGCAATAATAGAAAATTGAACTGCCATAGGCAGAGCGATTATCAAATGTTGTTTGCAAAAATTCCATCTTATGACCAAATCTTGTTTGTGCGGCAATAAAACAGTAAAATGTTTTTTTATATAAAACAAACAAGCAAAAACCGAAACCGACATTGCCGTAACCGTCCCCAGAGATGAACCTCTCACCCCCATTTTGCAAAAATAAATAAATATAACATTAAAAACAATGTTCAGCAAAGTCGTAAATATCAAAAAATATAACGGAGTTTTGCTGTCTCCCAAAGCGCGCATCAACCCCGACAAAAAGTTAAAGCATACAATCATAATAACGCCGTAGCATAAAATCTGTAAAAAATCTTTGGTATCCTTAAAAATCTCTTGCGGAAGATTCATCAAAATTAAAATTCTATCCATCAAAAAATATACCGACAAACTGAATATAATCGTAAAAGAAAAACTCAAAAATGTGGCGGTAACGACCGAACGCCGCAATTTTTCAAAATTTTTTGCCCCAAAACTTTGTGCCGCAATCACCGTAAGACCATTGGTGAAACCAATGCACGCCATCACCAAAAAGAAAAATATCGGAGCCGCCGCACCAACCGCAGCCAAAGCCTTAACTCCCAAAAGATGTCCAACCAGCAAAATATCCGAAATACTGTATAGTTGCTGAAAAAAATTACTAATCAATAGCGGAAGTGCAAATTTCATAATCAGAGGAAGCGGCTTCCCGACGGTCATATCACGCATTTTTTGCCCTCATGCCTTAATATTTTCCATTTTGCACAAATTTCTTTGCCCATTGTTGCATAATTTCAACCGCCTCATTTCTGCATTCTTCAATTTGCGTTGCATAAACACCTTTTTTCAACAATGCATACAAATCATCATCCCTAAAACCTATATCGGCGGCATCTTTTCTGGTTGCGGCAAAAAATATTTTATCGATATTTGCCCACTTTACCGTCATCAAACACATTGGACAAGGTTCACAACTGCTATATAAAACACAACCGGACAAATCCCATGTTCCAAGCTTTTTACACGCCTTTCTGATGGTAAAAACTTCCGCATGCGCCGACGGGTCATTCAGAGCCAAAACATTATTACAACCCTGCGCCACCAATTTTCCGTCTTTATATATTGCAGCCCCGAACGGGCCGCCTCTCGGCGAGCAAGATTCGTCATTATCAATCGCAATTACAGAACATTTAATTGCCTTCTGCAGTGCTTTTATATCAAACTTACCATAATCTTTCATTTTTTGTTCCTAAAAAACATCTTTTTACAACAAATATTATAAAATTACACTTGTCAAATAAAATTTGTGGCTTATTATAATCGGCAAAACATATGAAAGGAACAAAAATGGCTTGTGTAAGTGATGTCGCATTTTCTGATCTATATATAACCCCCAACAAAAAGGCATATATGTGGAGTCAGCAATCTCAATATGGTCTTAAAGAGGCAACCTTTGATGATTATGAAGATTTTTATGCCACAATAGAACAAGGATACAAAGACAATCCGAGCTATTTGGTTATTTATAAAAATCATAGTTACCGTGTTGAAAAAACTATTGCCATCAATGGTCCGCAATACTGCGTGCGTAAACAACCTATGTCAGTTCCCAGAATTACCGATTTGGGTATGCCTGCCCCGGTTGTTCGCCATTTGGTATCATTGGGCAAATATTCCGGCTTGATTTTGGTATCCGGTGCAACCGGTGCCGGAAAATCAACAACTCTGGCCTCATTATTGAAAGAATACCTCATCAACGAAGGAGGATATGCAATCACTATTGAAGATCCTGTGGAGATGCCATTGGACGGCATTTACAAAAATGCCAACGGAGAACTTGGGCTTTGCAAACAAACCATGCCGCAAAATGGCAATTGGGCCGCATCACTAAAATCTGCATTGCGTAGCTGTCCTCGTTATATCATGCTTGGTGAGATTCGTTCTCCTGACGTTGCCGTAGAAGCTTTACAAGCAGCCGCATCCGGCCACTTGGTTTTGACAACCATTCACGCCAATACGGTCGGTGATGCTATCAACGCCTTGGTAAAATATGCTGCAGCCGGCAATGTGTCAGAAGACATGGCATATGATTTGGTTGCCACATCCTTGCTTGCTTGTTTGCAACAACGACTTATCGGTGTGCCGAAACGTCTGCGCCTGCAGAGTTTGTTTGCAAATCCTGATGTTGAGCAAGGTTGTCAGGTCCGCACCTCAATCAAACAGGGCAGACTAAATTTTGCTACCATCATAGAAACGCAAAACATAAGATTGTCAAACAACCAGCCGTTGTTCGGTTATTAAACTTAATTACCGAGAAAACTGTCTATTTTATAACTGACATAATCATCAAATGATATCTTGTCTGATATCATATCTTGAAGGTATTCAATTTTCTCATAACCGAGAGAATTGCCATCCTCAATTTTGACCAAAACAACCTCTAAAGGCATTGTTAAATTATATGTTGCGACAAAATTATATTCTTCATCGTTTTGATAATTTATGATAAAAAAGCTGTATTTATTTGTATATTTTCTTTGGTATAAGTTTTCCAGCATATCTATTGCCTGCGGACAGCCGTAGCAATAATTGTTGTTATAAAAAACATAAATTATTGACTTATTATAATTCTCATCTTCTGCCGCAAAATACTCTTGCAAAGTTTGATTGGGATCATATTCGCCCTGATATTGCGGAAGCTGAGCATAAACATACCTAATCGCGAATAAATATGCGATTGCAAATAACAAAACCTTCCCCATATTTCCTCCATTATAAAGTTATAATGAGGAGCAGGCTCCTTCCAGCCATTTTCGCTCACTTTCGTTTAAGTGAGGTGCGACAAGTTTATAAACCTGTTTGTGATAGTTATTGAGCCACAAAATCTCCTCTTTGCTCAATAAATATTTATCGATTAGGCGTTTATCAATAGGCACAAAGGTTAGGGGAACAAAATTTAGAAATCCTTTTTCTTTTGCATTTTTTACATATACCAAATTTTCGATTCGAATTCCAAATTTACCCTCACAGTAATATCCCGGCTCAACAGAAAGTACCATATATGGTTTCAAAGGATAATTTGCTCCCGAAACACTCATGCTCTGCGGACCTTCATGCACATTCAAAAAACACCCGACACCATGACCTGTTCCATGGTTATAATCAAGAGCATACTTCCACAACGTCCTCCGACAGATTGCATCAAGACGCGAAACGGAAGTGGATTCGGGGAATTGTTGTGATGCCAACGCAATATGA
>JAGCXO010000051.1 GCA_017961285.1 Alphaproteobacteria bacterium
ATAAATAATATCTAAAAGATATTTTTTTTCTGCCAAAAATGATTTGGTTTTGCCATTATCATCAATGACTAGTCCAAGCCTATTTTAGTTTATTTATTTTTTATTTTGTAATTTTGCTAAATAATTATTTATTTTTTAATTTTTTTTTTTTATTTAATTTTGCGGTGTAATAAGTGAAGGTGTGCCGCCACCGAAAAATATGGTGGAAATGTGGTAATTATTGTTGAGACTGCGATAATAAACCAAATCTTCAAGGTATGATTTAATTATATCATCTTGATCAACTTTTGCCACACGGCTGAAAAAGTCGCAATAAGGGCATTTACTTTTGCAATATGGCCAATGTATGTATATCCCTGCTCTTTTCATTAGAGAATAAACTTGGATAAATCACTACTGGTAGTAAAGCGAGAGAGTTTATCTTTTACCATCTGCGAAGTTATTACCACTTTTTGCCCGCTTCTGTCAGAGGCTGTAAAGCTGATTTCTTCAAGTAAAATCTCTAACACTGTATGCAAACGGCGTGCACCGATATTTTCGACATTTTCGTTGATTTGAACGGCAATATCTGCGATACTTTCAATAGCCTCAGGGGCGAATTCAAGCTCAAAGTTCTCGGTTTTTAACAGGGCTTGATATTGCTCAATAAGATTGGCCTCCGGCTCGGTCAAAATGCGGATAAAATCTTCACGATTCAAGGCCTGCAACTCAACTCTTATCGGCAAACGGCCTTGCAACTCCGGCAACAAATCTGACGGTTTGGAAAGATGAAAAGCTCCGGAACAAATGAATAATATATGATTGGTTTTTACCATACCGTATTTGGTAGAAACCGTTGTGCCTTCAATTAGGGGCAAGAGGTCGCGTTGCACTCCCTCGCGAGAGACATCACCGCCGCGACGGTCATCCCGTCCGCTAATTTTATCAATCTCATCGATAAAAACTATACCATCATTTTCAACCGATTTGATGGCATTGGCGACGATTTTTTCGTCATCAAGCAGCTTATCACATTCTTCCTGCATGACAATTTTGCGGGCATCGGCAACGGATAATTTTTTGCTTTTATATTTGTCGTTAAATGACTTTCCGAAAATATCACCAAGACTTATCATCCCCATCTGTGCACCAGGCATTCCGGGAATGTCTATGGTGGGCATTGTGTTTGATGATGTGTCCAAAACGCTGATTTCTATTTCACGCTCATCAAGTTCGCCTGCTCTTAACATTTGGCGGAATTTGGCTTTGGTTTCTTCGCCGGCATTCAAACCGATAAGTGCCTCCAAAATTCTCTCTTCTGCCGCTGATGTTGCCTTTTCCTCCACCATTTTGCGCATTTGAACTTTGTTTTGAGCAATGGCAATATCCAATAAATCGCGAATTATTGATTCAACATCACGTCCGACATAGCCTATTTCGGTAAATTTTGTGGCTTCAACTTTGATAAAAGGAGCTTTTGCTAGTTTTGCCAAACGACGTGAAATCTCCGTTTTTCCAACCCCCGTCGGACCAACCATTAAAATATTTTTGGGCACAATTTCATCACGCAGATGCTCTGCAACCTGCATACGGCGCCAGCGGTTACGCAGAGCAACGGCAACGGCCTTTTTGGCTTCTTCCTGTCCGATAATATAACGATCGAGTTCAGAAACAATTTCACGAGGACTAAAATTGGCACTAGTCATTTTTGCCTACCTTTTCAATAATTACGTTGTGGTTGGTATAGACATCAATATCACCGGCAATTTGCATAGCTTTGCGGGCAATTTCTTCCAAAGATAAATTCGGAACATCATAAAGCGCTTTAGCTGCGGCCATGGCATAGTTTCCGCCACTGCCGATACCTATTATACCATCATCCGGTTCCATAACTTCTCCGGTGCCGGAAATTACCAAAGATACGTCTTTGTCGGCAACAATCATAAAAGCCTGCAACTGGCGAAGATATTTATCCATGCGCCAATCTTTTGCCAACTCTACCGCGGCACGTTTCAGTTGTCCGGCGTGTTTTTCAAGCTTGCCTTCAAGACGCTCGATTAAGGTTATGCCATCAGCAGCGGCACCGGCAAAACCGGCAATAATATTGCCGTTACCGATACGGCGAACCTTGATTGATTTTGACTTAAAAATAACTGTTTCTCCCAGTGTGGCTTGCCCGTCTCCGGCAATTACTACTTCATTTTCTTTACGAATACACAAAATTGTGGTCATATATCTGTCCTCTTATTGTTTTGATAAAATATATTTAGGTAAGTTTTTTCGATTTTGCAAGTTTTGTTTTATGCTTTTAGTAAAGGAATATCGGCAAATAAATTTTGGGCAACTTTTTGAGAGTGTTTATTCAGAGAACTGACTTTGAAATCGCGCAAGCCGTTTTGCCCCAAACAGGTATATATTTCATTGTGACGCCTTAAATAATCTTTCAGTTTTTCCGCCATCAGCTCATCTTGTGATACAATTTTTACATCAGGCAGGTATTTGCGAAATATATCTTTGAGAAGAGGATAATGCGTGCATCCCAAGATGAGGCTGCCGCAATTTTTGAAAGAATTGCAATATTCTCCGACAAAATCTTCCGCATATTCAAAGTTATTGCTCTCAATTAAGGGGACAAGTTCGGGAGCGGCAAGTTCAACAACATTTAAATCAGGGTTTATTTTATGCAGTTCCGTCTTGTATATGTGGGAACGTATTGTGGCGGATGTAGCCACAACACCGATATTTTGTGAATTTACTTCGGTGGCAACTTCAACTGTTGGAATAACAACTCCCAAAACCTTTGTATCGGGAGAATATTCAGGCAAAAAACGTTGTTGAATATAGCGCAAAGCTATCGAGGTGGCGGTATTGCAGGCAATAATTATGATTTTGCAATTTTGAGCAATCATATAGCGCATACTTTGCAGAGTATATTTTAAGATTTGTCCTGATGTCTTTTCTCCATAAGGTAAATGGGCAGAATCGCCGTAGTAAAAATAATTAAACTGCGGCATAGCTTTGATGAAAGCCTTGGTGATGACAAGCCCGCCGAGACCGGAATCAAAAACGCCGATTTTCATATCTTTTGACATTATTTATACCTTGTGAGGAAGTTTGGAATATATGTAATTGCTGATAACGTTGGGCAAAATTGATATAAACCAAGAGGCAAGCCGCATCGGCCACGGAAAAGCTATCAGCCCGACATTGCGTTCAAGACGAGAGGCAATAATTTGAGCCGCTTTTTCGGCAGACATAAAAAACGGCATGGGGCAAGTGTTTTTGTCGGTAATACGAGATTTTACAAAACCGGGGCAAATAACATTAACTTGAAATTTTTCTTTGCCCAAAGCGGCACGCAAAGCCTCTCCATAGGCTTTTACGCAGGCTTTGCTGGCACTATATGACGGACAAGCGGCAAGTCCGTGATATCCGGCTATTGAGCTCAACATTGCAATGGCTTTCAGTGAATTATCATTGCGCTCCTTATAGATGTTAAGCGTGGGATGAATTGTGTTTAAAACCCCAAAGATGTTGGTCTGAAATGTGTTATATGCGTTTTCTATTGTTTCTTCTCCGGTCGATATTCCGGCATTGGCTACAACCAAGTTTAACTCTGCAACAGAGTTGCTTTCTTTGATCCATTCTTGAAGATTTTCCTTATCAGTTACATCAATTATTTTGGTATGGACCTTCACTCCATGATCGCGGCAAATTACTGCCGTTTGTTCCAATCTGTCGATATTGCGCCCGCAAATAAAAAGATTTTGCACGCCGTTTTTGGCATAATATATTGCCAAAGCGGCTCCGATGCCGGAAGATGCTCCGGTAATGAGAATATTCTTAAACTTGGTGTTCATTTTGCTTTTATCCACTAATTGTTAATATTTTGCTTTTATAATAGCAGAAAAAATAATTTTAGGGAGATTTTTTTTGAATATTTTCAGTATGACAGGTTTTGCCAGGACTTCCGGGCATTGTGAGCTTGGGGATACGAATTTTGATTGGGTTTGTGAATTAAAAAGCGTAAACGGGAAAAATTTTGATTTTAAGATAAAATTGCCCTATGAGATGGAACAATTCAGCAATGTTTTCAAATCAACGGCACAAAAATATTTTGGACGAGGCACTTTCAGTGCATTTGTTGAACTGAATTTTGATAAAAGCGGTAAAGTAAAAGTTAATCAAGAACTTTTAAATATGCTCCTAAATATTGCTTCTAAAATGACAAATGTTGCCCAACCTACTGCCGGAGAGTTGTTGGCTATTCCCGGAGTGGTGGAACAAGAAAACTTTTCTTTTGATGAAGAACAACTTATGCAGTTGACAGAGTTGTTGCAATTAGGCTTTGAAGACTGTTGTAAAAAGTTGCAAAATGACCGTTTGGCGGAAGGTGAGAAAATCGGAGTTGCCTTGCAGGCTTTGTTGCAAAAAATTAAGGTAATTGTTGAAAAAATTGAGTTAATTGCACAGAATGAACCGCAAAAAATTGCCGAGCGCATACGAAAACAAATCAATGATTTTTTGGCTGAAAATACCGTCAGCGAAGAGCGTTTGGCTCAAGAAATTGTGTTTTTGGTTAATCGTGTCGATATACGCGAGGAAATTGACAGATTAAAAACGCATATAATAACCGCCGAAGAATTGTTGTCACAAGGTAAAAACGTCGGCAGAAGGCTAGATTTTTTGTGCCAAGAGTTTAATCGTGAAGCCAATACTACTTGTTCAAAGGCTTGGCAGGTCGAAATTGTTAATCTAGCCATGGAACTGAAAACAATTGTTGAGCAACTGCGTGAGCAAGTGCAAAATGTGGAGTAAAAAATGGAAGATGTAGTAGATTATTTGAATAAGGTGCGCAGAGGAGCAATGTTTTTGATTGATGCACCTTCAGGTACCGGGAAAGGCACAATTATTAAAGAATTGATGAAAAAAGATAACAAACTGAAATTTTCGGTTTCGGTTACAACCAGACCGCCGCGTAATAACGAAGTTGACGGTGTTGACTATTATTTTATTTCTGATGAGCAATACGATAAATATAAGGCTGAAAATGCGTTTTATGAATGTGTTGATTCGCAATATGGCAACAGATATGCAACTCTGCGCTCTGAAGTTGACAGATTTTTGAATGTTGGTGAAGATGTTATTTTTGATATCGACTGGGTTGGTGCCAGACAGATAAAAGAGAAGGCCCCGAAGGATGTGGTTACTATCTATATGCTGCCGCCCTCCATAAAAGAACTTCGCCGTCGTTTGGAAGGCAGAAAAACAGACAGCAAAGAGGTTATTGACAAGCGTATGAGTATGGTTGTCGATAAAATTGAGCATTGGCAAGAGTTTGACTATGTCGTTATATGCACCAATCCGGAAGAAGCTTCGGAGAAAATTAGCCAGATTATTTCCGCTGAAAGAATGAAACGTGTCAGACAAAAGGAAGGCTTGGAAAATTTTGTTAGTGAACTTATCGATGAGGCAAAAAAGGAGGGCAAATAGAGCAAAATGCTTGCCAATATGAACTTTTTTGCTATTATGCATAAAAATTTAGTGAGGATTTTTTGATGCAACCGACGTCTATTTTGGGCAAATATATAACAAAGCAATTGTTGCTGAATTTTTTGGCCGTTTTATTGATGATAAGCGGTGTTATATTTTTGTTTGATGTAATCGAACAACTACGCCGTTCTTCAAACAGGCCGGATATAGATTTTTTGTTTGTTATAAAAATTGCATCTGCTAAGCTGCCCCGAACTTTTGAGATGGTTTTTCCTTTTGTTATGATGATTGCCGCCATGCTGACTTTTTGGAAAGTCAGCCGATCTAATGAGTTTGTAGTAATCCGCTCTGCAGGAGTTTCTATTTGGGGGTTTTTGATGCCGGTTTTGGCGGCTGTCTTTGCTGTCGGAATAATTAATATTATGGTTATAAATCCTATTTCATCTTATTTGTATGAAGTTTATGAAACAATGGACTTGCGTTTTAAGAGCAAGAATCCAAATGCAGTATTGTTCTCTACAAAAGGATTATGGATAAGAGAGGCCTCGGAAGATGGCAATGTTTTGGTTTTGGAAGCAAAATCGGTAAAACAAGAAGATGATTTATTGTTGCTTAGAAAAGTTAGTTTGCTTGAAATGACACGCAATTCTTATTTGATTAAACGTTTTGAGGCATATGCGGCTGAACTGAACAAAAATATAATTGATATGAAGGACGTTAATGTTTTTGAGACCGGAAAACCAATGCAAAAAATGAATAATTATGTTTATAAAACAAATTTGACCGCAGACAGGATTAAGGAAAACTTTATTGATCCGGAGGCAATTTCTTTTTGGAATTTGCCGGATACTATTGAATTTTATGAAAAATCCGGCTTTTCGGTAGTGCGCCATAAAATGCGGTATTTGTCGTTGTGGGCATCACCGTTTTTGTTGATGGCAATGGTTTTGATTGCCGCAGTTTTCGCGCTCAAAGCAAATGTGCGACGTGGCGGTGTTATGTTTTTGATTGTCGGGGGAATTGCCACAGGATTTTTGGTATATTTTATGTCGCAGATAATTTATGCTTTTGGGGTAAATGATTATATTCCGGTATTGATTGCCGTGTGGACACCGATTTTGATTATTGTGATGATTGCCATATCTATTTTGCTGCATTTGGAAGGAAATTAAAAAATTATCATGAAAAAACGCAAATTTGAATATTCAGAAGTCTAAAATACTGAAACATATACATCTCAAAGTATTACTCCACCTCGATTGCTCAGGCAAGAAAGGGATTGGACATGTTCAATTGCGGCTGTTCGCACTATTTTATCGGCATTTAAGGAAAGACATTTATCTGAAACGGCCTTTATAAAAAAATATAACTTAAATGTTGGTCCTCATTATACCGAAGAGATTTTGAACAAAAAGATGTTTGGGGAAAACAAAAAAATATTGTCTCATTTCGATTTTAGTGAAGAAGATATATCTCTCAAACTGCTAAATAATCTTTTAGCGCAAAAATATTATATTATGGCTGAATGTATGTATAATTATGCGCATTGGGTTGTAATTTTGGCGTATTTGGCCGTCGGTAACAAAACCAACACCGAAAAGCATCGCATTTTGATTTATGAGCCATATTATGATGAAACAAGACTTGTGCGAGCTGATGAGTTTGATACGATGTGGTGCGATCCTAACGGTCATAAACATGAGTTTATTGCGGTAATGAGTGAAAAGTAAATCTTATTTTATCAAAAAATGTTGACTTTTGTCCTAAACGTGCTATGTGGAGCTTGTTTGATAAAATTATTAACATATGGAAAAGAAAGAATTACTTGAAAAAATTAAAAAAGGTGAACGCCTTGCCCCTGAAGAACAAATGATGATGTTCCGTTTTCCGGCGAAATGGAGTAAAAATCTCCTGATTCGTTATTTCACTAAGCATTTTTTGGTGGATCAAGCGGAAGAAAAAATGTTTCAAAAATTACCGTTAAAATATTTGAAGACAGCGCTCATGGAGTATGTCAAATGCAGTATTCTGTGCAATGATTCAGAAGAAAAACTGTTTGACTTACCTCCGGATGTGGCTGAGCCGATTTGTTTGGCTTATATTAAAAGATATCCTCTCTGTGATAAAGCAGAAATGAGGATTTTTACTCTGCCGCGAGAGGTGGCTATCCGTATATGCCAAGCTTATTCTTCAAAGTATCGTTTCTGTCCGGAGGCGGCAGAAAAGGCAAGAGTTTTATTAACCGCCTAAAAAACAACGACTGTCAAAAATAATGCGACAGTCGTTTTTTTGTTACAATCTAAAAAAGTTGACTTTTACAGATGCAGGGAGTATAGAGGCGATTACAGAATTTGATTATTAATGTTAAGCCCTATTATTATGAAAAAGAAAGAATTATTAAAATTAATTGAGGCAGGATGCCTCTCTGAAGGGCAAGAATTGGAAATTTTTAATCTTGCTCCTAAAGATGCAAAAGAGGTTCTTTTGGAATATACGAAGGAGTTTTATCTTTGTAATAAGGCTGAAGTGCGAATTTTTGATTTGCCGACAAATATTGCAAAAGAGGTATTGTTTGATTATATCAGAAAATATTCTCTTTGTGAGGAGGCGCAGGTAAAAATGTTCAGTTTGCCTGCAAATGTTGCAAAAGATATCATCCTTCGATATGTCAAATTTCATACAATTTTGTGCAATGCGGCGGAATTGAAGATATTCACTTTGCCGTCTTATATAGCAAAAGAAGTTTTGATTGAGTATTTTGAAAAAACTTTTTTCCTTTGTGAGGCTACAGAGATGAAGATTTTTGACTTGCCGGAAAAATACGCAAGAGATATATTTAACCATGATAGTATTAAATATATTTTGCATCAAAAAACTTTAGAAAAAGCGAGAGAACTAAACTTTATTCAGTAAATTACAGCGATTATCACTTTAGGGGTGATAGTCGCTTTTTTGTTGCAGAATCTAAAAAGGTTGACTTTTGTCCAAAAGTATAATATTGAGATGGGAAAATGAAATTATTTATTAACAAAAAAAATATTATTAGTATGACAAAAGAAGAATACAAAGAGTTTATTGCAATGGGATGGAAGCTTTTGCCTGAAACCCAATGTGAAATTTTTGATTTACCTTTAACTGATGCAAGAGAAATCTTTCTTCAGTATATCCAAAACCACCGCTTGTGCCAAACAGCACAGCTGAAAATCTTCTCTTTGCCTAAAAAAACAGCAAAGGAATTGATACTTAAGTATATTGAAAAATATCCTCTGTGCAGCAAGGCGCAGTTGGAGATTTTTAATTTTTTCTCCAAGGGCGTTGCTGCTGATATCTTTAGGTATTACATAAGCCAAGAATATGAACTTTGCAGAGGGGCTCAAATTAAAATTTTTAGCCTTTCCGGCCATGTAAAAGACCTTTTGGGTCAATACATGGTGTATAATGAGTTGTGTAAAGCTGCTCAGATGAAGATTTTTGAGTTGCCACCTAAGACTGCAAAGGATATTATTCTCAAATACTCCTGCTACGGAGAGTTGTGCCACAATGCGGAGACTAAAATTTTTGATTTGCCGCTAAAGGAAGCACGAGCCGTGCTGGTGGATTATGTTCAGCATCATCCTTTGTGGGCCGACAATGAGTTTAGGCTGTTTAAGCTGCCACCTGAAGTCGTGAAAGATATTTTGGTGCGTTATAACCACCGTCTTTGCGAGGCTGCAGAGCTGAGAATTTTTTATCTGCCGACAGAGATTGCAGCAAAGATTTTGGGAAAGAGAATTGAAAAGTTTGTCCTTTGCTTTAAGTCGGAGATGAAACTCTTTTCTCTGCCGCTTGATGTGGCAAGGCAAATCCTGATTAAATATGTCAGCATCAGAGGGCTTTGCATGGGTGCGCAGATGAAAATTTTCGATTTGCCGGCAGATATGGCAAAGGAAATCTTCTTAATTCACAACCGACGCTGGCTAACTTGTAGTGATGCCAAGGAAAAGGCAGAAGAACTCGGTTTTGTTAAGTAAAAAACGGGAGCGATTGTCACTTTATGGGTGGCAATCGCTTTTTTGCATTTATTGATAAAAAACACTTGATTTATTTTTTGATAACGTGTAATAATCTTTTCAGTTTGATAGGGGTATAGCTCAGTTGGTAGAGCATCGGTCTCCAAAACCGAGTGTCG
>JAGCXO010000004.1 GCA_017961285.1 Alphaproteobacteria bacterium
AACAGCGGCTTCGGTCAGAACTCTTGTAGTCTCTTGGAATGATGCGGCCGAAATAAACGAATTGGTCTGCAACGAAGCTTTTGTAATACCAAGCAAAATTGGATCTGCTTCTGCCGGAACACCGCCTTCTGCAATCGTCTTTTGATTTTCGGCTTCAAATACATCTCTGTCAACCTGTTCGCCAATGAGGAAAGTTGTATCGTTAGGAACTCTAACCTCAACTTTACGCAACATTTGCGAAACAATAACCTCAATGTGCTTATCGTTAATTTTAACACCTTGCAAACGATATACGTCTTGAACTTCTTTGACCAAATATTCAGCCAATTTCTCAACACCCAAAACGCGCAAAATATCGTGCGGAGCAGGTGTTCCTTCAACTAACATATCGCCTTTCTTAACCACATCACCTTCCTGAACTGCCAAGTGACGTCCCTTCGGAATCAAATATTCAACGGCCTCACCTTTTTGCGGAACAACGGTAATACGTTGCTTAGCCTTATAGTCCTTACCAAACTCAACAACACCGTCAATATCGGAAATGATTGCCTCATCCTTCGGATGGCGTGCTTCGAACAACTCAGCCACACGTGGCAAACCACCGGTAATATCTTTTGTCTTTGAGCTCTCTCTCGGAATTCTTGCTACAACATCACCGACCTTAACTTCGGCACCGTTTTCAACGCTCAAAATTGCGCCGACCGACAAATAATAACGAACATCTTTACCGTTATCAAATGTAACCGGTTTACCTTTGGCATTTTTCAACACAATGCTTGGTTTGAGGTTTGCGCTGTTAGCACCGGAGTGCCAGTCAATAACCACATTATCGACAACACCGGTCGTTTCATCAACACGCTCTTCCAAAGATACATTATTAATAAGGTCAATCCACTCAACCTTACCCGCTTTTTCGGTAATAACCGGAACCGTAAACGGATCCCACTCGGCAACCTTTTGTCCTTTCTTAACTTTAGCACCTTCCTTAACCAAAATTCTGGTACCATAAGGAACTTTGTGACGAGATTTTTCACGACCCTGTGCATCCACAATCACAACTTCGCAGTTACGAGCCAATACAATACCAACACCTTCGGCATTGGTAATAATATGTCCGTTTTCAAGTTTCAATTCACCGGCAAAAGGAACTTCAACAGTTGATTGTTCTGCAGTTTTTGACGCAGCACCACCAATGTGGAAGGTTCTCATGGTCAATTGTGTACCAGGTTCACCGATTGATTGTGCAGCAATAACACCGACAGCTTCACCGATATTAACCGGCGTTCCTCTCGCCAAATCACGTCCGTAACAAGCGGCACAAATTCCGTTCTTACACTCACAAGTCAAAACAGATCTGATCTTTGCTTGTTCAACACCGGCTTTTTCAACCAAATCGACATCATTTTCATCAATCAATTTGCCTTTTTCAATCAATACTTTGCCCGTCTCCGGATGAACAATATCTTCCAAAATCGTGCGTCCCAAAATGCGCTCGCCGATAGAAACAATAACGTTACCACCTTCGACAACAGGACGAACAATAATGCCTCTTTCGGTTCCGCAATCTTGTTCTGTTACCACAACATCTTGCGCAACATCGACCAAACGACGTGTCAAATAACCGGAGTTAGCAGTCTTCAAAGCGGTATCGGCCAAACCTTTACGAGCACCGTGGGTAGAGTTAAAGTATTCGAGCACCGTCAAACCTTCCTTAAAGTTTGAGATAATTGGTTGCTCAATAATCTCGCCTGACGGCTTTGCCATCAAACCACGCATACCGGCAACTTGGCGCATTTGTGCGGCAGAACCGCGCGCACCGGAGTGAGCCATCATATAAACAGAGTTAATATATCCGTTTTCTGTTTTCGAAATGTTTTTCATCATCTCATCAGCAACCTTATCAGTGCAGGCCGCCCAAATATCAATAACTTTGTTATATTTCTCGCCCTTGGTAATCAAACCGTTTTGATACTGTTGTTCAAACTCTTTAACTTGTTTTTCTGTTTCTGCAATCAAAGCCTTCTTTGCATCAGGAACAATCAAGTCATCCTTACCGAAAGAAATACCGGCTTTACATGCATTCTGGAAACCAAGTGTCATCAAACGGTCAACAAACATAACCGTTTCTTTTTGGCCGCAGTGGCGATAAATAATATCGATAATTTCACCGATTTCTTTCTTCTTAACCAAGCGGTTAACCAAAGAGAACGGAACATTTTGGTTTTCTGGCAAAATCTCGGCAACCATCAAACGTCCGGCGGTTGTATCGACCAAACCATATTTGCTTTCACCGTTTTCATCAACATATTTGATACGGCACTTAATTTTGCTGTGCATGTCAATAACCTTAGCATCCAAAGCCAGCAAAACTTCGTTATAATCTGCAAAAATTGAGCCCTCGCCTTTCAAACCATCGGCATCATATGTCAGATAATAAATACCCAAAACCATATCTTGCGTCGGCACAATAATCGGTTTACCTGATGCTGGAGACAAAACGTTGTTAGTAGACATCATCAAAACGCGGGCCTCCAACTGTGCCTCAACCGACAACGGTACGTGAACAGCCATTTGGTCACCATCGAAGTCAGCATTAAATGCGGTACAAACCAGCGGATGCAAGTGAATAGCCTTACCTTCAACCAATACCGGCTCAAAAGCTTGAATACCCAAGCGGTGCAAAGTCGGCGCACGGTTCAAAAGAACCGGATGCTCTCTAATTACCTCTTCCAAAATATCCCAAACTTCCGGTCTCTCTTTCTCAACCATACGTTTTGCAGCCTTAATGGTTGTAGCATGACCATACAATTCCAATTTTGCATAAACAAAAGGCTTAAACAATTCAAGAGCCATCTTTTTCGGCAAACCGCATTGTTGCAACTTCAATTCCGGACCAACAGTACTAACCGAACGACCAGAGTAGTCAACACGCTTACCGAGCAAGTTTTGACGGAAACGACCTTGTTTTCCTTTGAGCATATCGGACAATGATTTCAGCGGACGTTTATTTGTTCCGGTAATAGCGCGTGAACGGCGACCGTTATCAAACAAAGCATCAACAGATTCTTGTAACATTCTCTTTTCATTACGGATAATAATGTCCGGCGCATGCAACTCAAGCAATCTCTTCAAACGATTATTACGGTTGATAACGCGACGATACAAATCATTCAAATCCGAGGTTGCAAATCTGCCACCGTCCAACGGAACCAACGGACGCAACTCTGGCGGAATAACCGGCAACACATCCAAAATCATCCATTCCGGTTTGGTATTTGATTCAATGAAAGATTCAATAATCTTCAAGCGCTTAACCAATTTTTTGCGTTTTGCCTCTGAAGAATTATCCTTCAGTTCAGCACGAATATTTTTGCGCTCTTCTTCCAAATCAATCGCTGCCAAAATCTCCTTAATAGCTTCCGCACCGATACCGGCTCTAAAAGAATCTTCGCCGTAATTATCAATAGCATCCTGATATTGTTCTTCAGAGAGCAAATCATACATACCGAGCGGAGTTAATCCCGGCTCAATAACGATATAATTTTCAAAATAAAGAACTTTTTCCAAAGCCTTAACGCCTATATCCGTCAACATAGAAATACGTGACGGCAAAGACTTCAAAAACCAAATGTGTGCAACAGGAGCAGCCAACTCAATGTGTCCCATTCTCTCACGTCTTACACTTGATAATGTAACTTCAACACCGCACTTTTCGCAGACAATACCGCGATATTTCATACGTTTATATTTTCCGCACAAGCATTCATAGTCTTTTACCGGACCGAAAATGCGTGCGCAGAACAAGCCGTCTTTCTCAGGCTTAAAAGTTCTATAGTTAATGGTCTCCGGCTTTTTAACTTCACCATATGACCAAGAACGAATTTGTTCCGGAGATGCGATTGAAATTTTGATTTCATCAAAAGAATCTCCATTAGCCGGTTGTTGACCGAAAAATTTCATAATTTCATTCATATTTTTATCTCCAGACCTAAATAGCTTCGTTCAAAAGTTCTACGTTCAAGCACAAAGATTTAATTTCTTTAACCAAAACGTTGAAAGATTCCGGAACGCCGGCTTCAAACCCTTCTTCACCGCGAACAATAGCTTCATAAACTTTTGTTCTTCCGGCCACATCATCGGATTTAACCGTCAGCATTTCTTGCAAAGTATAGGCCGCACCATAAGCCTGCAAAGCCCAAACTTCCATTTCACCGAAACGTTGTCCACCAAATTGAGCCTTACCGCCCAAAGGTTGTTGTGTAACCAAAGAATATGGACCAACCGAACGAGCGTGCATCTTCTCATCAACAATATGGTGTAATTTAATCATATAGATAATACCAACCGTAACCTTTCGATCAAACTTCTCACCCGTGCGTCCGTCATACAAATCAATCTGACCCGAAGTCGGAAGTCCGGCCATCTCAAGCATTCTGTTAATGTCGTTTTCATGCGCACCGTCAAATACCGGAGTAGCCATCGGAATACCGTTTTTAATGTTGGAAATCATCTCAACCTTTTCATCTTCACTCAAAGTCGCAATCTGCTTCTTATATTGTTTTTCACCATAAATTTCTTTCAATTTATTATTCAGTTGAGTAATGGTTTTCTCACCGCGTTTATATTCTTCGCACATCTCGTTTAATTGTCTGCCGAGCTCTTTTGCGGCCCATCCGAGGTGGGTTTCCAAAATTTGTCCGACATTCATACGAGAAGGCACGCCCAAAGGATTGAGCACGATATCAACCGGTGTACCATCTTCCATATAAGGCATATCTTGCAGCGGCAAAACGCGAGAAATTGTTCCTTTGTTTCCGTGACGTCCGGCCAACTTATCACCGGTTTGCATCTTACGTTTTGTAGCAATAAATACTTTAACTGCTTTCAAAACGCCCGGCAACAAATCATCACCGCGTTGAACTTTTTCAACCTTGTCCTCAAAGTGTTTCTTAACACCGTTGACACGAGCATCATAAGCGGCAACAAATTCCTCGATTTTTGACATAACTTCTTCATTCTTAACCACAATTTTGCGCCATTGTGAAGAAGGAATTGCCTCAAAATCTTTATTTTTAAGAACCGTCTTCTTTGCAATGCCTTTAGGAGCATCAACAACTGTCTGTCCCATCAACATTGACTTCAAACGTTCTTCAAAAATGTTGCGGATAATAGCAATTTCATCATCTCTGTCTTTTGCCAATTGAGAAATTTCTTGTTGTTCAATCGCCAAAGCACGTTCATCTTTTTCAACACCGCGACGAGAGAATATTTGAACATCAACAACAATACCCTCAATACCCGGTTGAACACGCAAAGAAGTATCGCGAACATCGCTGGCTTTTTCACCGAAAATTGCTCTCAACAATTTTTCTTCAGGAGTAACCGGAGATTCTCCTTTTGGTGTAACTTTACCAACCAAAATATCGCCGGCCTTAACCTCTGCACCGATATAAACGATACCGGCCTCATCAAGGTTTTTCAAAGCTTCTTCACCGACGTTCGGAATATCACGAGTAATTTCTTCTTGTCCCAGTTTGGTATCGCGAGCCATAACCTCAAATTCTTCAATATGCAATGAGGTCAAAACATCATCACGCGAAACTCTCTCGGACAGCAAAATAGCATCTTCGTAGTTCAAACCGTTCCATGGCATAAAGGCAACCAACATATTTTTACCCAAAGCCAACTCACCCATATCCGTACAAGGACCGTCAGCCATAATATCGCCGGCCTTAACTTCATCACCGACTTTTACCAAAGGAACTTGGTTAATACAGGTATTTTGGTTTGAACGGCGGAATTTTTGCAGTTTATAAATTTCAACACCAACATCATGAGAATCTTTGCTCTGTGAACGAACAACGATTCGGTTGGCATCAACTGCATCAACAATACCGTCATATTTACATACCAAAGTAGCACCGGAATCTTTTGCCACGGTAGCTTCCATACCTGTTCCGACCAGAGGAGCCTCCGAACGCAAAAGCGGCACACCTTGACGTTGCATGTTTGAACCCATCAATGCACGGTTAGCGTCATCATTTTCCAAAAACGGAATAAGTGCCGCAGCCACCGAAACCAACTGTTGCGGAGCAACGTCGATAAAGTTAATTTCTTCCGGAGTTGCAAACTCAAATTCACCTGCTCTGCGGCAAGCAATCGTATCTTTTACAAAATTTCCTTTTTCATTAACCTCGGCATTTGCCTCAGCAATAATATATTTACCTTCCTGATCGGCAGAAAGATAAACAACCTCGCTGGTAACCTTTCCGTTTACAACCTTACGATATGGGCATTCAATAAAGCCATATTTATTGATGCGGGCATAAGTTGAAAGGGAGTTAATCAAACCGATATTCGGACCTTCCGGACTTTCAATCGGGCAAATACGACCATAGTGAGTCGGGTGCACGTCGCGGACCTCAAAACCTGCACGATCACGAGACAAACCACCGGGGCCCAAAGCTGACAAACGACGTTTGTGTGTAATCTCTGACAAAGGATTGTTTTGATCCATAAATTGTGAAAGTTGAGAAGAACCGAAAAATTCTCTGATAACCGAAGCAATCGGCTTAGCATTAACCAAATCTTGCGGTTTAACATTGTTCAAAACTTCTGCACTCATTCTTTCTTTGATGGCTCTTTCCATACGCAACAAACCCATGCGATATTGATTTTCCATCAACTCACCGACCGAGCGAACACGACGGTTGCCCAAGTGGTCAATATCATCAACTTCGCCATGTCCGTCACGCAACTCAACCAAGTGCTTAACAATGCGCAAAATATCACCCTTACGCAAAGTATGACATGTATCCGGAGCCTCATCAAAAGGAATGTCCAAGGCAGTATTCAATTTTACACGACCGACAGAAGACAAGTCATAACGTTCATTATCAAAGAACAAACCTTTGAACAACTGGTCTGCCGCTTCATAAGTTGCCGGCTCGCCCGGACGCATAACACGATATACATCAAGCAGAGCCTCTTCACGACAATGGTTCTTGTCAATTTCCAAAGTATTGCGGATATACGGACCGACATTGATATAATCAATATAAAGTGTAGGAATCTCGTTGATTTTTGCGGCTCTGATATTCTCCAACAATTCAGGAGTAATCTCTGCACCAGCATCAGCCAAAACCTCACCGGTCTTGGTATTGACCATAGCTTTTGCCAAAAACTTGCCAATCAAACGGCTGTCATCAACTTTGTAAAATTCCAAACCGTCTTCTTGCAATTTTTTAACTGCACGCAAAGCCAATTTTTTGCCCTGTTCTGCAACAACTTTTCCTGTCTTGGCATTAACCAAATCAAACTGAAGCTTAAGGCCCTTAAAGCGCTCTGGTATAAATTTAACCTTCCATGCTTTTTTATCGGCAACATAATTTTCAGTCTCATAGAAATATTCCAAAATTTCTTCTTTATCCATACCTTTAACTTCGGCACGGTCAATTTTTTTACCTTCTTTTGCCAACTTTTTCAATTTTGCTTCTGTTTCTTTAGAATATAAAGAATACAAAATTGATGTAATCGGCAACTTACGGCGTCGGTCAATACGAGCATACAAAAGATCTTTGGCATCAAACTCAAAATCAAGCCAAGAACCGCGATACGGAATAACCCTTGCCGCAAACAAATATTTACCTGAGGAAACAGTTTTTCCCTTATCATTATCAAAGAACACGCCCGGAGAACGATGCATTTGCGAAACAACAACGCGCTCTGTTCCATTAACAATAAAAGTGCCTTTTTCCGTCATCAATGGAATATCGCCCATATAAACATCTTGCTCTTTTATATCATGAATAGATTTTGCACCCGTTGTCTCGTCAATATCCCAAACAATCAAACGCAAGGTAGCTTTTACCGGAGCGGCATAAGTCAAATCACGCTTAATGCACTCGTCAACATCATACTTTGGAGCCTCCAATTCATATTTTACAAACTCCAACTCTCCTGTTCCGGAAAAATCTTTAATTGGAAAAATAGACTTAAATACTTCTTCCAAACCAAACTCGCAGCCTTCTCCGCTAATAAAGCTGGCATACGAAGATGTTTGAACTTCGATCAAACTCGGCATTTCGGACACAGCCTCAATTCTGCCGAAATTCTTTCTTACACGTTTTTTGCTCGTATAAGATTCCTTCATTTCAATATCCCCATGGTTATATTCTGCGACAATGCTATCAAAAAAAATGAATCCCGACCGCAGAAGGTTAAAAAAATTTTTGATTTAAAAAAGAAAATTCCCATCAAACCATTGGCACGATTGGCCCCTTGATGAGTTGAAATAAAATAATTGCATGCAATCACCGCGATTCGCGGCTAAAATTTGAGCGGATAATGACTCACTTTTTTAATTATGGCAAGGGAAAAAATCAAAAAAATATTCAATATTATATAAAAGCATTATCAACAAACATCTTCCACCGATTCGCCACTATATAAAATTTATTAAAAACTCCACGACAGTCCGACCATAGCCCTATAATCAGGATCGACACCGCTTTGATGATCCGGGTTCAAACGCACTGCCATTTCACTCTTAAACATAATCTTTTCCAACAACTCGCGATTGTGATACAACGCAAATTTATATTCACGAGCCGAAGGTCGCAAACTTGCCCTGACATTTTTTCTATAAACCGTGTCCGAATAATTATCTCTGCCAACGGCAATATCAAAATCAGCATATCCGTCATATACACGCAACGGTGATGAAATCTGAAATCCCAATACATTTGTCTTATTAAAGTTATAATGTGCATCAAATGCAAAACTGTCACTCAACAATCTCGAAGTGCTCAACATACTGTCCGCACCATGTGTCGGGCTTGTCCAACCATGATAATATGCACCGCTCAAAGTCAAATTTTGTAACGGCTGCCAATAAAGTAAAAATCCGGCATAAAACGTGCTGCTGTTTTCAATATCCAATGCACCCGTTCCGTTCATACCGAGCAAAGCACTGTCCTCAGCCAACATACCTCCTACAATGCTCAACGCCAATTCCGGCATAATCGGATATTCAATTTCCATATCAAAAGCATATGACCTGTCATCAAAGTTATAATCATGATATGAAGAATCTCCGTCATACAAACCATTTTCACCGGTCATAAAAGCAAACTTAAAATAAAAATCATCAAAATTAAAACTGTTTCTAAGTCCATAAACTTCATTCATGGATAAAAACGGATTCAAAGTAGCATTGTCTTGATAACTATCCGCCATATACTGACTGTCTTCGGCAAAAAAGAAAGAACTGACATAATCATCTGTGCGATAAGAAGCATCAACAAAACCCAAACCCCCGTCATTGTTGCTAAAAGATGACGGTGCAAAACCAAATCCCCATTTACCTGATACAGCTTTTTGTTTTTCCTTATGGCGTGAAAAATTATATAAATCATTCTTAAAATTATTATAACCGTTATGTGTCATTTTCACCATATTTGGCATAGCAACTTCAAACGGACGATTATATTTATCAAAGGCCGTCATTGTCTTTGGCATTTTCCTTTGTAAAGCTTCCTGAAAAACACCCGGAACATACATTTTTGTTGAAGCCATAGAAACTCTTTCGGAATCTATACTATCGCCCGACACCGTCGACAAATTACCCTGCGGATTGGTTGCCGCATCCAAATCAAGCATTCCGTTACCATAAAGATTGCTGTCAGCATAAACACCGCTTTTATCCGCCGTCGCCAAAATCAGCTCCACAATCTGCTGTGGTGTCATATAAGGATATGCCCCCATAAGCAAAGCCACACTTCCCGCAACAATCGGCGCCGACATAGACGTTCCTACCGAATAAAAATAACCGACATCATACGGTCCCGTCGAAAGTATCATTTCCTGCATATCACCTCCCGGAGCAGCAATACAATAACCTTTCGTAACTCCGCAGGCATTAGAATAATCGGTAATTTTTCCGTCTGCACCCGTTGCCACCACGGTAATAAACAAATCTTCCATTTTATTTTTCAAAGAACTCAATCTTGCAAAACCATTATATAGTGCAGCATCCGCCATCGATTCATTTCCGGCCGACATAACCATAACCACATTTTTATTTGCCGCCTTCAAAAAACCCGAAACAATTTCCTTATCCCAATATTCTTTATTTGCAAGATAATATTCATTTGTGAGTGATGCCGCCGAATATTCGTCAGTATCTACACCAAAACTCATATTAATAACCTTCGCCCCTTTGTCAACCAAAGTAGAAATCACATCAGTCGGCCGCGTCAAAAAATCCCATCTTGCAACCACAAGATCTGCATTCGAAAAAGCCACACCATGCATAACCTTATCATTTTTATCCGCCGCCACAATACCTGCAACATGTGTTCCGTGCATAGTTTCTTCCGAATCTTCCGGCAAAAAATTATCCTTATTGTTATCCCAATCATAATTTGGGTCATATTCGGAAACCCACTTATTATATTCAGCCTGCGACATCACATATCTCTGCGTATTATCACTGGTCAAATAAATAATTCCGTCCGAATAACGCCAACAGTTAGTGCTGTCCCCGTTCAAACAAGGACCATAATCAGAATTAAAACCTTCCATATTTGTTGTTGCAAAATCATCATGAATTTTATAAACACCGGTATCCATAATTCCGACTTTAACGTTTTTAATATTTGTTCCTAAAGTCCCGTCATCTTTCAAGCCATACAAACGAGAATATGCCGTCGAGGCATTAATCTCATCCAAAAAATTACCTTTGAAATATTCTTCAGTTTCAAAATAAGACGGTTCGACAGGTGTCAAACCCTCTAAAATATCATCATTTCCACCTGAACCATGAGATTTTTTATGTTTTTTTCCACCACCGCCACCGCCGGCAGCAATTGCCGCAATTGCACCTCCGGCAGCCAACGCCGCCACGGCACCATATCTCGGGTTTAGCACAAGTTGCGATTTTCCTTTCATTGCCCTTCTGACACACGGATGTCTTGTATTTGCACCATAACGCTTCAACAGTCTCATTGCCGTAGCATCATTCTCATATATCGCGATACAATAAGCCGTATTACCTCTTTCATTAACGGCATCAATATCATAACCTGATTTCAATGTATAAGAAAGCATATAAGCATTATTATGAGAGGCCTGCTCATATAAATAAGTCGCCACATCTCTCGAAAACCGATACTGAGCAGAAGCTCCAAAGCTGACAAAAGCCAACGCAAGCCCCAAGATTATACTATATATTTTCCCCCTCATTTTTCCTCCCAGTCCAGATTATGTATTCTTCTCATCATCGGAAAGATTATCATCATCTGTTGTTTTTTGCTCATCATCGTCTTCGAACAGCTTTTTAGAAAATTTTCCCATTTTAGCCGCATATTCATTACCCCATTCGAGCATAGAATCAATAATCGGCTTCAACTTTTTTCCCAACGCGGTCAGCTTATATTCTACTTTTGGCGGAATTTGCGCATAAACTTTTCTGATCAAAACACCTCTTTCTTCCAATTTGCGCAAATTAGAAGTCAAAACTTTCTGAGTAATATTACCGACCGACTTTTTCAATTCACCAAACCTTTGTGTCCCGTGCAAAAGGCTCTCCACAATCCGCACTTTCCACCTGTCGCCGATAACATCAAAAATAATTTCCGTTATGTTTTTATCTTTTTTCAACAAGTTTACATCCCGCCAATTATCCCAAAAAATCGCAATAGTTTCCCAAAAGAAACTATTAGTCCTTATAGTGCCTGCTTTACTTTATGCCACAACAAATTAACATTACGAGCAGAATAAACTTAACTACGAGGACTAATTATATGCATAAATTTACTAAAATTTTATTACTAAGCGCGGGAATTGTTTCTTTTGGCAGCAACGCCAACGCTTCCGGCTACCAATTAAACGAATATTCAGCCACCGGTCTCGGCCGTGCTTTTGCCGGTATCGGCGTTGTCGGCGACGACTATTCTGCAATTTCTTTCAACCCTGCCGGTATGATCTTAAAAGGCACCGGCGGACAGTTGGGCTTATCAACCGTTCAAATGCACTCTTTTGTTGAGGGCACAACCTACTACAACGGCAACCCCGTAGCCGATAAACCTTATGGCAGAATGAATTTCTACAAATTCTTACCGTCAGGATTCGCACAATACAAAATCAATGACAAGGCCGTAATCGGTGCCGGTGTTTACACCCCGTTCGGTTTGGCTTCTATCTACAACAAAGAATGGTTCGGCGCTCATCACGGCATCAGCACCGAATTAGACGTTATCGACACATCTTTCGGCGGCGCATATAAGGTTACCGACCAAATTACTTTGGGTGCTGCATTGATTTATCGTTATGTTCGCGGTGACATTATAAATACGGCCCACCCGCTTATGCCAAATTCTCGTAACGAATTTGACTTGGATGGCTGGGAGTTTGCATATAACTTTGGTGTCATGTATGAACCCATCAAAGACACTCGTATCGGTGTTTCCTATCGTTTGAACACTGCACACAAAGTTACCGGCGACCACAAAATAAAACGCACCGGCACCGCCATGGATGGCACATACCCCGGCGTTTCAAAAATGACTTTGCCAAGCCAATTATTAATTTCGGGCTATCACAAGCTGAATGACAAATTTGGTTTGACTGGAGCAGTCCGCTGGACCAAATGGAACATTTTCGATGACTTTGTAATGAGTTCTCCAACCACCGGTATTATTGCCGATGTTCCGGAAAAATGGAAAAACACTTGGACATATTCATTGGGTTTGGATTACTACTTCTCTCCTGAGTGGACATTCCGCACCGGTATATCCTATGATCCGACCCCGATTCGTGACAAATTCCACCGCACGGCACGCATTCCTGACTCCAACCGTTTATGGACAACTCTTGGTGCCAGCTATCAGCACAAAAATTGGCAGTTCGATATTGGCTATGCCCACTTATTTATGAGCAAAGGCAGAACAGATGAAACAACCTATACCCAACGCGGAGAGGTTAGCAACATCAAAGCCAGACACGACAACTACAGTAACATGGTTGGAGTTCAGTTCCAATACAACTTCTAAAAATTGTATAAATCGCATGAAAAAAAACCGCACTCTCAAAAGTGCGGTTTTTTATTGCCGCAAGTCATCCCACCAAACCGTTAATGTTTGGTCAAGGGATCTACCGATTAACTCGATGGTCGCTGAACGTTTTCCGCTTGCGCAGAAAACGAGCGATGACATTTATTATAATTGTCATCCCTTGCTCGTCGCGCAAGTATCCGTACTTAAAACATCGTCATCCCTTGCTCGTCGCGCAAGTATCCGTACTTAAAACATCGTCATCCCTTGCTCGGCGCGAAAGCGTCCGTGCATCAAGGGATCTAAACTTCAGTGCGCAAGCACTGCTTCCTTATATCTAAAAAAATTCGAAGACCGCTGGACCTCGAATATTTTATTCTCGGAGCGATGACATTTATTATAATCGTCAAGCTATCCACGAATTAGCCAATAAAAAAGCACAAAAAAATCCCCTCTCCGCAAGGAAAGGGGATTTTCACAATCATAGATAAAACTATTATTGAATAACTTTGCCGTCCAAAGAATATTTCTCAATTTGGGCACTCTTATTCATATCAGCCATCAAACCTCTGGCAGCTTCTTGAGCCAAAACGCCCTTGAGTTGCGGCTCAGCCTCTTTATAAGACAAAGGCTTGCTGTCACGAACATCATCAACATAAATAATATGATATCCGAACTGAGATTTGATCGGAGTTTGAGAAAGCTGACCTTTCTTCATGGCAAAAGCTGCCTCACCAAATTCAGGAACCATCATTCTCTTGGTGAAATAGCCCAAATCAACTCTCTTTTCCTTAGAATATTGGGCAGCTAAATCATTAAATTTCTCGCCTTTCTTAACACGAGCAATAATATCTTTGGCTGTAGCTTCATTATCAACCAAAATATGACGAGCTCTCATCTCTTTTTCGGTTACAAAATTATTTTTGTATTGATTATAGAGATTCTTCAAATCATTATCGCTGATTCTCTTATCAAGCTCTTGTTTCAAATAGAGTTTGCTGGCAACATCATTGCCCAAAGCATCCATCTGATCCTTAAACTCTTTTGTATTTCTGACACCAGACTTGTTAGCTGCCTGCTGAACAAGTTTGCTGCTGACCCAAACATTCAGAGCCTTGTCATAAAAGGCGCCCCAGTTTTCCCTGCCGTTGATTTGCGGTGCATTATTGTAAACACTCTTAATCTCATCAACAGTAATTTTTTCACCGTTAACAACAGCAGCCAAACCGCCCTTACCTTCGGCATTGGCATTTAACGGATTCAACAAAATAAACGAAAGAGCAATTGCTGCAACATATTTAGTTTTCATTAACATACCTCCAAAAAAAATAAAAACTGGAATTGATTATAAACCTAATTTCAAATAATCCAAGAAATATTTTTGGGTAGTTTATAATTTTTTTCGCACACTTGACTTTATAGGTTATAAATACTAAATGTAAAGTTAACTTTTAATATTTCAAGGTGGAATTTTATGATAGGAAAAATCGCTAAGGTCTTTTTTGGCAGTGCCAACGACCGTTTCTTAAAAAAACAATATAAAATAGTAAACAAAATAAACGCGCTGGAACCAACCATGGAGGCTTTGTCTGATAGCGAGCTGAAAAATAAAACGGTTGAATTTAGAGACAGACTGAAACTTGGTGAAACACTCGACAACTTGTTGCCCGAAGCATTTGCTGTCGTCCGTGAAGCCGCCAAAAGAACCCTCGGCCAACGCCACTATGATGTTCAGCTTATCGGTGGTATCGTTTTGTATAAAGGTATGATCGCCGAAATGAAAACCGGTGAAGGAAAAACCCTTGTCGCCACTTTGGCCGCCTATCTTCAAGCTTTAGAAGGCAAAGGAGTCCATATCGTTACCGTCAACGACTATTTGGCACAACGTGATGCCGAGTGGATGGGACAGGTTTATCGCTTCTTAGGTCTGACTGTTGACTATATCGTCCACGCCAAAACTGACGAAGAACGCCGCGCCGCCTACAACTGCGACATTATCTACGGCACCAACAACGAGCTCGGTTTTGACTACCTTCGCGATAATATGAAATTTAATTTGAGCGACATGGTTCAACGCCCGTTTAATTATGCCATCGTTGACGAAGTTGACTCGATTCTTATTGATGAAGCCAGAACACCCTTAATCATTTCCGGTGCCGCCGAAGATTCGTCCGAAAAATATATCGCCGTTGACAGCATTATTCCGCATCTTGTCGAAACCGATTATGAAAAAGACGAAAAAGCACGCAATGTTTTCTTGACCGAAACCGGTATGGAACACGTTGAAAAACTTTTAAAAGAAAAAGGACTGATAAAAGACGGCGGACTTTATGATATGGAAAACGTCGGTCTCGTTCAACACGTCAACAATGCCCTGCGCGCCCACAAAATGCAAACCCGTGATGTTGACTATATCGTCAAAGACGGCAAAGTTGTCATCATCGACGAATTCACCGGACGCATGATGGAAGGCAGACGTTATTCCGACGGCTTGCACCAAGCGATTGAAGCCAAAGAGCATGTCGCAATTCAATCCGAAAACCAAACTCTTGCTTCAATCACTTTCCAAAACTATTTCCGTTTATATCCCAAGCTTGCCGGCATGACCGGAACCGCCATGACCGAAGAGGCCGAGTTTGTTGATATTTACAGCCTTTCTTGTATTGAAATTCCGACCAATCGTCCGGTAAAACGTGTGGATTTGCATGACGAAATCTATCGCACGGCCGAAGAAAAATATGATGCCATCATCAAAACAATTTTGGAATGTCACGAAAAAGGACAACCGGTTTTGGTCGGCACAACTTAGATTGAAAAGTCTGAATTGGTCGCCAATTTATTAAAACAAAAAAGCAATGTAAAGTTTGAGGTTTTGAATGCCCGCCACCACGAGCGTGAGGCAGCGATTGTCGCCCAAGCCGGTGTTTCCGGAGCCATCACGATTGCCACCAACATGGCCGGCCGTGG
>JAGCXO010000001.1 GCA_017961285.1 Alphaproteobacteria bacterium
ACGTGCTGCGACAGCTTGCATCAAGTCGCGAACCGGAAGTGTTTTCGGGGAATTTTTGTGATGCCACCGCTATATGAGCTTTCAGCACAAGCGTAAATTTTTCAATCATATCTTTTGTCGGTTTACCGACAGCTATTGTGCGTGTAATATCTGTTGTGCCGTCAAGATATTGGCCTCCGCTGTCAAGCAGAAGAACGGAATTTTCTCTGATTTTCGCGCAGTTTTTTTCTTTTGGCTGATAGTGAATGATTGCAGAATTTTCACCGCTGCCGGCAATTGTCTCAAAACTCAAAGAATAAAACAAATCCTGCTTTTTGCGAAAATCCAACAGCTTATTTACGACATCCATTTCTGTTTTGTTTTTATAATTTTTTTCAAACCACGCCAAAAATTTACAAACCGCCACACCGTCACGAATATGAGCATTCATCATACCCTGCAGTTCTGTTCTGTTCTTTTGTGCTTTACTAATAAAACACCAGTCCTTCCAATCAGAATTTGAAATATGGAGTTTAAAACACATTTCAACAATTGCTGTCGGAGTTGTTCCAAAATCCATAAATATCCTTTTGGGCTTTAGAGATTTCAAAACAGATTCCACTTTTGCCAAAGAATATTTCTTAATTTTCAAACCTTTTGGCAGCACAAGATTATCAGCAAAAACAATCACCTCTTTTTTTGCGCTTATCAAAGCCATAGCCCTCACAATCGGCGTGTCGGGCAGGGCATTCGAGCGCAGATTCAAAAGCCACGACACACTGTCAGCGGCACTAGTCAGGCAAAATTCTCCATCTTGAAGCCTCATATCTTTGCAAAGAAGCTCAACTTTTTCCTCTGCTGACCAACCGGCATATTTAAGTTCATGTTCAAAAACTTTTGCTCGTTTTGTTACAATAATATGAGGTTCGGAAACAAAATGCGCATTCGGCAAAAGGCGCTTAAATCTCTTAAATCTCGATTCGGAAATTTGCCACGGATTATATGCAATACTCGATTCTGCCAAATTATCCTTAAGCCAAGTTAAAATATTATAACTTGCACTTTCAACAATTACTTCAACTTTTCTTAAATCGACCTCTTTTTTAGCTTGAATTTCATATCTGCCGTCAACAAACAAAAAAGCCTTTTTTTTCATAATCACCAAAGTGCCGGCCGAACCGCTGAAACCGCACAAATCAAGTATTGAGTTTTCTTCCTTCAACACATTTTGTCCCAAAAACTGATTATTACGAAAAACAAATAGAGCATCAGTTTTCATCTGTTTTTGAATTTCTTTCATACTCATTTTACTTTCTCCAACAAAATTGCATACCAATTTTCATTATTGATAACTTTCAATGCTTTCAGACCTTGTGCCTCATATTCTTTTTGCACCCAAGCGACCTGATCATCAATAAAGCCCGATAAAATCGCAAATCCTCCTTTTTCAAGACAATTTGCCAACTCTTCCGCCATCTCAACGAGCGGCCGCGCCAATATATTTGCCAACACAAGTTGATAAGGCGCTTTTTCAAGGATTTTATTGTTGGCAAAACCATTGCTTTCGAGCGCAAAGATTTGTTTATCAAGACCATTATCTTTTGCATTCTGATTTGCAACTATAACTGCTTCTACGTCAATATCTGCCGCAAAAGCTTTAGCATTTTTCCAAAGTTTGCATGCCGCCATCGCCAAAATTCCCGATCCGCAACCCATATCCAAAATATTTTTAACCTTTTTCCTGCTGTGAAAAAGAAAAGCAATCAGCTCAAGGCAAAGTTGAGTTGTTTTGTGTTGTCCGGAGCCGAAAGCTGTTGCCGCATAAATTCTAAGTTTGAGTTTGTCGTTTTTCGGAACCGTATTTTCGTGTGTTCCGTAAATATAAAAATCTTCGGTTTCCAAAGGCGGAAATTTGATAACATTTTTTTTCAGCCAATTCTCGGCCGGCAAAAATTTTTGCTCATATTCGGGCAATTTGATTTGCCGATTTTTTGCCGCCTCAACCATTTTTTTTTCATCGACGGGCTTTGATAAATAACCTACATATTGCAAATTCTCATCCAAATAGTTAACGCAGACAACCTCAAAAAAATCTTCCAAAAAATCACCCAAGACCTCATCTTCTTGGCTTTGAGGGGCAAAAACGACCATCCAGCAATTTCCAAACTTTTCCACTAAAATTATCCTCTAAGGTGCAAACAGTTATTTACTAAATAAACTTTATAGTATATAAAAGTTAAAAATATCGAAACTTTTTAAAGAGAATTCAATATGAAAGCATGGAAAATATTAGCAATAACCATCAGCCTCAGTGGCTGTATTTATGCCGGAGAGTATGATATTTTGCCAGTTGGCGATGTTTTGGCAGGTTTTTCCGGTCATCATATAGACTATCTCAATACAAAAGAAGAACGACTGCTCGATTCCGAACGTCTGCACGAGACCAATTTTAAATCTAACAAATTGTTGACAGCATACAAAGGATATTCTGTAGCCAATACCAAAGACTACATAAAGAATTACTATGTTCAAGATGCAATTATTGCGCCATCAGATGCTGTTATGACCTCCGGTGTCAGCCCTGCGGAAATTAAAAGCGGAGAAAAATATGAAGTAATTGGCAGAACGTTTATAGACGGAGAACAATTCTATATCATAACTCCCGAGCTTAGTAACGATATTTTTCTTACCGATGAAAACTACACTTTGCAACCATATTTAGGCAGGATTCGCAATAACAAGCTCATTATTCTGGACAACAAATATATAGTTAAACCGGAAGGTTATCAGTTTGAGCCGATCACCAAGAGCAGGGTTTTGCAAAGTGATATGGTTTCCGGATTTGATATCAAATATGAGGGCGTGCAAAATAACATTATGCGCTTTACCATCATGCATTATGATGCCGGCGGCTCCACAGGAGCATTCAAAACCTATAGCTTTGAAAATATCCCCGGACTGGTTGAAATTGCCGGTGTAAAGATAAAAGTGTTTGATGCGGACGACTCAAGAATAGAATATATGATTATCGTTGACTAAAAGAACAATATTGTAGGAGAATATACAATGTCTGGACACTCCCAGTTTAAGAATATTATGTACCGCAAAGGCGCACAAGACGCCAAAAAAGCCAAAGTTTTTGCAAAATTGGCAAGAGATATAACCTTGGCAGCCAAAAGCGGCTTGCCGGACCCCGATAAAAACCCTCGTTTGCGTTTGGCAATCCAAGCCGCTCGTGCTGAAAGTATGCCGAAAGATAACATTGAGCGTGCAATCGCCAAAGCAACCCAAGTTGCCGGCGGTGATGATTATACATCTATGCGCTATGAAGGATTTGGTCCCGGAAAAGTTGCCGTTATTGTCGAGGCTTTAACCGATAACAAAAACCGCACTGTCGGCAATATCCGCACCATTTTCGGCAAAAGAGGCGGTGCTCTGGGCGATAGTGGTTCAGTTGTGTTCAACTTTGAGCATATCGGCTATATCAAATATCCTCTTGCTGCGGCTGATGCCGATACAATGTTCGAAAATGCATTGGAAGCCGGTGCCAATGATGTTGTTACTGACGACGAATGCCACGAAATAGAAACCTTGCCTGATGACTTGAATTTGGTTACAGAAACCCTGGAAAAACGTTTCGGCACTCCTTCAGCTTCTCGTCTGGATTGGAAACCGGTAGTAAAAGTTGATATTGATGACGTTGAACAAGCTCGCAAGTTCCTAGAGTTTATTGACGCTCTGGAAGATGACGAAGACGTTCAACATGTTTATCATAATGCCGAATTTTCAGAAAAAGTTATGAAAGCTCT